>NZ_APJX01000005.1:300000-390758 GCF_000350545.1 Desulfotignum phosphitoxidans DSM 13687 | reverse complement strand
TTTCGGTACAATTGAACCAGAACAGCATGGCAGCGGCATCGAAGCAGCTGACCCAGATGATCGGCTGTCATCCCGGATGTACTTTTCTCGATCAGATTCACCAGTGTGTGGGTCAATGGACCATGTCTTGAAAATCCGATATCCCGGTAAAACCACAAACCCTTGCTGCTGAAACGGGGAATCGAAGCCAGGGTGTACCATTTCCCATTGTGGGAAAAACTGCTGAAGTAACCGGTTTTGGCCAGGAACCGCCGAACCGAAGGGATGGAGTAGTTCATTCGCTCGGCCAGTGGTTGGATCATCCAGCACTTGTTTTCCTGAAAGGCTGAAATCAGCTTCTGGTCGGGTGTTGTTTCCATATGTACCAGCACCTCCTGATAAAGTATTGCAAATATACTCTAATCCAGCTGAGTATTTGCAATACTTTATCAAAACCGGGCCGGCATTACAAGCTTTAATTTTGATTTTTACTATCAAGTAATATAGCCCATGATGCTTGATTATCAGCATGTTGGTCATTTTTTCTTTCTTATCGGTCAAAACAAAAATGAGCAAAGCAATCATAAAGAAATGATCAAGTATGGCATTTTTGAGGTTGTAACCGATTGACATTATTGAATCCAACCGTTATTTGTGGTCATAGAAAATTTCGTTTTTCGATTCGTCCAGGCCGTGTTTCAGATGCTCGATATTGCGGCTGCAGGTGTGTGAAGATGATTTTACCGGAAAATCTGGCATCGATCATCAGGTCCGGGACCCGGCTGATGTGGATGTGGGCATGGGTCAGAAACAGAAAGTCAATGTCTGCCGGCGGCACCGGGAACCGGTTAAAGGGCACCTGCGGATCAAGGCACCAGGCAATGCCGCAGGCCACTAGGATATTGATACCGATGCAGTGATCCGGTTGAACCTGGATCAGGTGGCGGGCGCCGGTGACGCAGGTTTGGGCGCCCAGATGGGTGATGATGATTGGGATCATTTTGGTTAATTAATGGGTAATGGATATTGCAATTATGTTGCGAGTAGCTCTATCTGCTTGATATTTAATAAAATTTTCACAAAGCCTGTGTATTTCAATATTGTCTTTTATAACAAACACTTACAAACTTTGTTACAAAAACGTAAAAAAAACTCACGACATAATGATGAACTTTTTAGGCACCTCCACAATGATAATTCAAACCATTTTTAAAACATCAAGGAATTTCATTTTCATTCCTCCTCTATCCATTCGGAACAAAATATCTGGGGTGCTCCTGGCGGACACAGACATAATCATTGTATTTTTAACTCAGATTGTATCCACCATATGATAAAGTTAGCATGTGGTTAAGTCATTTAAAAGTGAATAATACGAATCAGATACAATTTTTATTTTTTGGTTTTAGAATCAGATGGAATTAACCCTAAATCACACAACATAATCAAACCCGCTGCATAATTGGATCAAGTATCATCCACAGGGAAATCATTCCCTGTTTTGGGCGCGCCCTGAAATCTGATTTTATTTTGTTCGCGCAGTTCATTTAGCCAGCGTTCCATTATTCTTTGCGGCAAATTCAGGACGGTTTTAATCTCCCTGGATTTTTTGCCTGGGTTGGCTTTAATAAAGTTTAAAAGATCGTTTACTCCGCCACTTGGAAACAATGTGACTTTAAAATTTTGGGCATAGCTCCGCTCTGTCGATTACAAAGGGCTGGGCTTTGTAATCGATGTGGGTTGAGGATTGGGCTGTTTTTTCCGGCTACTTTTCCCAGATCAGCAGATGGGGTCTGGCAGCCAGGTCTTTTTCAAAGGTTTCAAATTCGGACCGGGTCAGGACCAGGTGCCGGATCTTGCGGTTGATGTACCGTTCCGTTTTCTGTGTTAAATCGTGCAGGTGATAATTGTCGATGTCGCCCACCAGCAGCAGGTCGATGATGCCGGTGTCTTTGCCTGCGGCGTAGTCATCGAGCAGATATGCCTGTTCCAGATTGCCCAGGCGGGTGATGATGCTGTCAATGACCTGGTCCACGCCCAGCACTTTTTTGGCCATGGAGCCCAGTTCCGGAAACAGCGGGTGTTTTTGGTTGGCTTTGTACCAGATTTTTCTGCCCTGTTTTTCCGCTGTGATCAAGTCGCTGCCGGACAAGTGGTTCAATTCAGACCGCACGGCATTGGAGGACACATTGAATTCATCGGAAAGCTGTCGCAGGTATGCCCGGGTGTCCGGATTCATGAAAAAGCGCAGCAGCAGCTTTATCTTGAGTTTTGACTGAATGATGCCGGAAAAAAGGGTGTTGTTCATCGGGTTTTTATCACCTGTTATGTTCAATATAATTGCTCATAACAGGTGGTTTGTTTTTTGTCAATGATAAAACCGACATGATCCCCATTTTTCAAGACCTTGACCAGTTGGATTAAGGGGTTGTATATTGCCTTGAAATACAATCAAGGATGAGTGGATGGCTGAAACCCTGGTCAAAGTGAGGGATGGTGTATAAAGACAAGAAAATCTGCGTGGTGGTGCCTGCCTATAACGAGGGATCCCAGATTGCCGGGGTCATCGAGACCATGCCTGAGTATGTGGATACAGTGGTGGTGGTGGATGATGCCAGTATTGATGACACGGTCCGGGTGGTGAAGGAATGCCGGCAGGGCAGGGCGGACCTGTTTCTGATTGAACATGAGACAAACCAGGGGTGCGGCGGGGCTGTGATCACCGGATATGCGTGGGCCGCGGAACGGGATTTTGATGTGGTGGTGCGCATGGATGGGGACGGCCAGATGAATCCGGATGATCTGACCTCCCTGATCGACCCGGTGGCAACAGGTGCCGTGGATTTTGCCAAAGGGAACCGGTTTTTTTCCGGCAAGGCGTATGAAGTGATGCCGAAACTGCGGTTTCTGGGCACGGCATTTCTGTCGCTTCTGACCAAGATCGTTTCCGGGTACTGGCATTTGTCGGATTTTCAGTCCGGATATGTGGCCATCAGCCGAAAAGCGCTGAAAACAGTGGACTGGCAGAAGATGTATAAACGATATGGCCAGCCCAATGACCAGTTGATTTTGTTGAATGTGTACAATTTCAAGGTCAAGGACGTGCCCGTGGACCCGGTGTATCATGTGGGGGAGGTCTCGGGCATCAAGATCAAAAAGGTGATTTTCACCCTGGGGTGGCTGCTGGTGAAACGGTTTTTCTGGCGCCTCAAGGAAAAATACATTATCCGGGATTTTCATCCCCTGGTGTTTTTCTATGCCTTTGGGCTGTCGTTGGGCGGGTTGTCCTTTCTGTTGTTTTGCCGGGTGTTTTATATCTGGTTTGTCGGCAGTAATATTCCCACCATCAATGCGTTTGCCGCGTTTTCATCTTTTATCGCGTCAGCCCAGTTCACCTTGTTTGCCATGTGGTTTGATATGGAGGCGAACAAGCATTTGAGGGCGGATGATGAATAGTTTATCGATATTGCCATATATGGCAATATCGATAATTTCAGCCATCTGGTTTTGCCTCAGGATGCCGCCGCCGTGGTCCGGCTGAAACCCGACCAAGTGGCAGGAGCCGGTGACGCAGGATTCTGCGCCGAGATGGGTGATGGTGATTGGGGTTAGGGTCATCCTCTCAGGAGGTAAAAGCCATTTTTTTCAAGAAACTTCACAAGATCACGCCGTTTGACTGACACCTTCCACCTCCACCGGTAACTGTTCCATCAAACAGTTGGCCCGGGGAATTTCCATTTTTAGTTCTTTATATGCAGCGACCATTTCCTGTAAGGCATCTTTCAACATTAATCGGCAATCTTCAAGGGTTTTACCTTCCGTAATCACCTCAGGCCATTCCAAAAGTTGCCCCATATAACCGTTTTCCAGTTTGGTATATTTGGCTGTGTAAGTTATCAACATGTTAAACTCCATGTATTCGTATTCGGGTCCATAGCAAATATCTGAGGATTCCCAGTCTTTTGTAATTTGCCTGAGCAAAACAGGGGAAATGTGTTTCATGTTCCGGCCCTGGGAGAGCAGATTATTAATTTTACCAAAACTGGTATTATTAATAATTTTTAATAGCAGGGTCTGACCCGGATAACTATCCGTGCACATCTGGAGCCGGCAATTGGGATTGTCTGCCTTATATTCTACCATAGTCATGGGCAGGCCAGCTGATCAACGTCAAGATGTCAACAGCCATTTCCAGATTGAAACAACGTTGATATCGTTATCCAGGCGGGCTTCATCATCCCAGGTGACAATGGTTCCTGAAGAGACAGCCAATTCTTTCATGGCATGCAGCAGCCCCCGGTATTCCCGGTCAAACGTTTTTTTGTCAGCCATCTGCCAGCAGACCTGGATCAGTTTGATTTCGCCTGTCAGCGGATTTCTGGCCAAAAAATCGGTTTCAAACCCGTCTTTGGTTGTGACATATTCCACCTGATATTTTTGCCGGCGTAAATGCAGGAATACCAGATTTTCGAGTGTCGGCCCGAGGTCAGCGCTGTTTTGAAAGGTCATGGCATTTTTCAGGCCGGTGTCGATGGTGTAAATTTTCACAGGGTTGATCATTCTGGCTTTTTCAGACCGGGTGTGGATGGGCACCCGGTAAAAAACAAAGGCATCTGTCAGATGATCCAGATAGTTGTACAGGTTGTTTTTGGTACATTTTATCGACATGCTTTTCAGGGTGTTGTAAAACCGGTTGACGCTGAATTTTCTGCCCGAGGACTGCATCAGTGTTCTGACCAGGTGTTTGATGGCCGGGATATTTCCCACTTGATGCCGCTCGATAACGTCTTTCAAAAGAACGGCATCGATATAACTTTGCAGTACTTCGATTTTTGTATTTGAATCCATGGATTGAATTTCAGGAAATCCGCCGGTTTCAAAATATTGCTTGACCGCATTTCTGAGGATGGCTGCAGTTTTTGATCCAAAAGATTCCGGGGTATCGGTAAACAGGTTGTGATATCTTAAATATTCCTGGAAACTGAACGGGAATATTTCTGTTGTCAGAGACCGTCCCCTGAGTCCGGTGGCAATTTCCGTACTCAACAGCTTGGAAGAGGAGCCGGTAATGTACACTTGAATGTTTTCCGAATCCACCAGCCGGCGGATAAACATTTCCCACCCGTCGATTCGCTGCAGTTCATCCAGAAAAAAATAACAGGTGTGGTTTTTGTTTTCCGGAAATTTGCCGTAATAGACATCCAGAATGTCCTGAAAGTTGGCGACAGTGAATTCAAGCAGTCTTTCATCTTCAAAATTCAGGTAAAGGATTTGATGTAAAGGAATATTGTCATGGAGCAGCTGGTTGATTTTTTGAAAACAGAACCAGGTTTTTCCGGCACGGCGCATGCCGGTCACCACATCTGCTTTCCCTTTGATTTCAAAAAAACGAGCTGCCCGGGGAACGGGGTCCGGCAGGGTCCGCTCCAGAAAGTCGTCAATGAGTTGTGATAATATTTGTTTCATACAACAAAAATATTATCTCCAAAAAAGAGATAAATCAATAGATTTTTATCTTTTTTTTAGTTCTTTTCTCTGGTATTTACAGTCAAGGGCTGTGTGAAGCACTTTTGTTCAAAGTCCAGCCTTGCATCCTGATTCGATTCATAAATCACTTTTCCATGGCGGGTAATTCGATCGAGCAGTATGATGTTTGCACAACGATTCAGAACAACAATATCTATGTTGTTCATTTTTATCAGGTATGTTTTGATCAAATGCTTTTGTCAACGGCATTGGAATTTTTTTTGAATCATCTTTATAGTGGGGGTAGGCCCCATCATTATAGGCGAAGGCCGGGATGTACCCGCTGCCGCTATCTCATGCATAAAGTCGGTGACTGCGTTTAAATCAAGAAGCGACAATTTCAATCCCTGGTGTTTTTCTATGCCCTGGGGCTGTCCCTGGGCGGTTTTTCATTTCTGTTATTTCTGCGGGTGTTCTTCGTGTGGTTTTCAAGCGGCAATATTCCCACCATCAATGCGTTTGCCGCATTTTCATCTTTTATTGCCTCAGTCCAGTTCACCCTGTTTGCCATGTGGTTTGATATGGAGGCGAACAAGCATCTGAGACCGGGTGATCCGGATGCATGACGGGGAGTCGATAATACAGGCGTATAATGGCAGATTCTTCAACCATATTTGCCTCATTTAATTCCAACAGATATCCACTCTTGAAACGAACTCTGATACGCAAGTTAACGCGATTATCTGTTAGGATTTCCTCTTCATAACGTTCTACATAAACTTCTTTCAGCTTCCGAACAACAGCTTCAACTGCACTCAGGTGTTCCGATAATAAATCATGCAACATTATGTAACTGATCCTCTATGTCACGTCTGATCATAACATAATGTTTGTAATTATTGGCCCATTCAATGTAATCTTCAGAGTCTTCCAATTGCCCTTTTATAAAGCTATTAAAGAATTCTTCTGATGTCATTTTATATTGTGACTCATAACTGCTGAGGTGCTTTGCTATAGCAACAAGAGCATCTACAGATGAATCATACTCAATTCTCTGTTTTCTCATATCTCCCCCTCAAAGCCTATATAATACTGCTCATTTTTTATTTTTGTATTGAGCATATTATAGATATTTTTTTTAACCAAAGCAAACCAAGTTTTGTCTGCTTCCAGTTCCAGCTTTTGCTTATTGAGCCTGTCCGTGACCTCCACAGCAAATCGCCATAACCTGTGATCAGTGCAAGCAACTGCCCTGTATTGATGACAATAGATTCTGTTTCAGGCATTTTGCATATTCGCCACCTTGTCATGAATCCTTTTTATCGTAAAATCATCACATACCGACTGACAACCCCAAGGATCTTTTTTTTCTGCATGGCTGACACAACCCCTGCATTAAATCGTTCAGAAGACAAGGGTGCCTGGATGACATGGGTCAGGGCCCAGCCCGTTTTTTTGAAAATGTCATAATAATCCACAACCAAAATACCCTGGCCCGGTTCTTCTTTATCGGCAGGACAATGTTGAAAATCCCGCCAGTCCGAGTTGATAAAAGCAAGACGGGTATCTTTCTTGGACACCTTCTTTAGAAAAATAAAAAATTTTTCCAGAAATTCTAAATACGTTTGCCTTGAAAGCCCTGAAATACTTTCTGCCCAGAGCAAGGCAGGTATCGGCACACACACCACCCCCGGCCATTGGATCAAAAATCAGATCACCCTGCTTTGAAAAAAAATACAGGATGTGTGCGACCAGTTGGTCTGGAATACGTCCGGGCCAATCCTGGCATTTTGGCCAAATGGTGGGATAAAGTCCTTCGATTAATGTCCAGCCTCTTTGCAATCCTGTCCTGTGGAATACCCAGCTGGTGTAACCGGAAAATTTTAAGATCAAGTTCCTGAAGCGTGGTGGCCCTTAAATCAGCAATATATAAATCAACTGCCTGTCTTGATCTGCCGATTGCCCTGCCGATTTCAGCGGAGGTTAATCCGGGGTTTGACTGAAAAGCGCGCCTGGCAGTATTCTTTGTTTCAACTTCCGTAAGCTGCTTTGGGCCGATGGCCAGTTTTGCCGCATAGAGCAGGGGGTCCATGTCATTTAATATTTTAACAATGGCAGAAATCCGGGTTCGCCCGGCCTTCTTAAACGCAGTCCATCGATGCACCCCATCCAATATCCGGTACCTGCTCTTTTCCCTGGCAGTACTGCTGGATTCAGACAGTTCCGGATTTTCAAAAGCCTGAACAAGGACAGGGTCAAATTCAAAACCATCCCTCAGGTTTTCAACAAAAATGCCTATCCGTTTATGATCCATATTTTCTCTTGGATAGATGGATTCATCAAGTACGATATCTGACACTGGAATTTGGATCACTTGATCTTTCATGGTGTTACAATAGCCGTATCCATATTCGGCCTGAACCCTGGAGCATGGTCAGGAGCAGGGCCTTGGTGCCGGGGGTGCAGATGATCACACGGTAAAACCCGGCATCGATCAGGTCCGGGACCCGGCCGATGTGATAGATGTGGGTGGTGATTTTTATTCTCCAATTTTTGAATATATTTCTGCCAGTAATCGGTAATCAATGCGAATACCAACGTCTATCAGCTTGTTAATTTCCGGCTTGACAGCTTTTACGAGGCCGACCCGCTTTGCCATGGTAAGAAGCCCTACAGATCCGATTAATCCAATATCGAGAAGTTTCGCACATTTTCTGGCTTGAAGGTCATCCAGGACAGCCGTCACATTCGTACCTTTTTGCATTGCAAGACTCAAAACTTCACTCTCGCCTTTTCCAAGATCCCATGATGCAATCAGGGGATGAATGTGTTGAACCGATTCTTTGGTTACTTCAGCAGCAGATCCTAATTCTTCCAAATATTGTGCAATGGGTTTTTTGGATTCAATTTCTGAAATCACACCATCCGGCACTATCCATAAATCAGCCAAGGGTGATATTGTGCACAATAAACCGGCTTTTCCAAGCAGAATAATCGGAGACGCATTTAATATGAAGACACTATTCATAACCGGCTTCTTTCAATACTTCATCGGCAGTGTATTGAAACGGGGACACGTTAAACCTGGCCAGTTCCATCAAAAAATCCTCCCGGCACAATCCGGCTATTTCCGATGCTTTTTCCTGAGATATTTGACCCATTTCATACCATTTGACGGCCGCCACAATCCGTATGTCATTTTTTAATTCTTCCGGTGTCTTACGAAGAGCTGAAAAAACGCCTAAAGGTAATTCAAAAGATATGGTTTTTGTTTTCATATGAAAACCTCCTTGTCTATTAAACATAGCTTACGCTTATTTTTAAAGAATATCAATTTATGAAAACCGGATCCGGCAATGAAGACGGCCGGGCCTTTGAGGTGCAGCAGGTGCTGGTGGTCCTGGAACTTTTCCACGGCGTACAGGTGTTTGAACCGGATGAGGTGGTCCCAGGCGGCTTTCAGGGCCTTGGCTTCCCTGTCCCAGCACTGGTCCATGTCCTGGTACAGCCGGGTGATTTGGAAAACGACATGGCATCCCTGAGCATGCGCAAAAGCAGGGATTTGGTGCCGTGTGTGCAGATGATCTCACCGCAGAACCCGGCATCGATCAGGTCCGGGACCCGGCCGATGTGATCGATGTGGGCAAGGGTGAGAAACAGAAAGTCGATGTCTGCCGGCGGCACCGGGAACCGGTCGAAGGGCACCTGCGGGTCATGGCCCTGGGCAATGCCGCAGTCCACCAGGATGGCAACGGGGCTGCCGTGGTCCGGTTGTCAGGCCACCATAACATTTTGGGTTCCGATAAATTCACCGTCTATATCAGGCTCTCCATCTTTAAGAAGCATTTCAATCACTTCTTTTAAATTATTATTTAGTTCATCCAAAGATTCCCCTTGAGAATGAGCGCCTGGAAATCCCGGTACAAATCCTACGTATAGTCCGGTTTCTTTACATTTTTCAATGATTGCTGTGAAAGTTCTCATTTTTGTGAGTCCTTATTCTTTATATTTTTGATTCAGAGGTTTTTTCAACAATAGAATAGCGGGGTCTGACCCTGATAAGTATTCGTTTTTAAAGTCATATTGCTTCAAAAAGACTTCGTTTTTTGCTCTTAGAACCTTGTTTTTGGGGGCAAAAAAAAGGTTCTAAAGTTTCCGGCGACTGCGGCCTTCCCCATTAGACCACAGGGTCGGCTTCTTCAAGTAACCGTCAGGCTTGACTTATTGTGGTTATTGGCGCAAATGGGTTTACTATCTTCAGTCGGTCTTCAAGAAGGAAGCCATTCTGCATATCTTCAGATATCAAATAGTTTGCATCGCAATATAGAGTGCTGGCTGCCACGATGCTGTCCCAGAAAGAGAAACTGTGAATATCACGTATCTGTGAGGCCTTTAAAAGTATGTCTTGTGACAACTCAAATACGCAATATTTCCGATGGAGAGACGCGATCATATATTTCTTCTCTCAACAGAGGTGAAAACTGTTTTGACTTAACAGGAGTTAACAACAACTTATCAATAATATCCGTTTGCCTGACTTTTTGTTCACTTAAAATTATAACTTTTACAGTATCCCCGTTTTTTTGCCTGAATTTGTCAGGAATACGAATAAGCCCGTTTTTGATTTTAGTTTTAAACTCTATGGCTTCCATGGCACGTCTCCTCAAAGCATAATAATATTAAAACATTATACCCCATTATATTGTTTAAATAAAGATCGGATATTCATGGGTTCAGGCTTTCCCTATGCAAACGTGGTGATAATATCATATATATTTCTGCGGTGCCCCATGGCATATATGCTTGCCAAAAGGGTTCAGAACCTCCAAATCCATTACATCTTTGAAATCACTTACATATTGTTGAGTAGCCTGACCATGTTTCATCTCCCGGCCCTGGGAGAGCAGATTATTAATTTTACCAAAACTGGTATTATTAATAGTCAAGCTGTCAACAGCCATTTCCAGATTGAAACAACGTTGATATCGTTATCCAGGCGGGCTTCATCATCCCAGGTGACAATGGTTCCTGAAGAGACAGCCAATTCTTTCATGGCATGCAGCAGCCCCCGGTATTCCCGGTCAAACGTTTTTTTGTCAGCCATCTGCCAGCAGACCTGGATCAGTTTGATTTCGCCTGTCAGCGGGTTTCTGGCCAAAAAATCGGTTTCAAACCCGTCTTTGGTTGTGACATATTCCACCTGCAATTTTTGCCGGCGCAAATGCATGAATACCAGATTTTCGAGTGTCGGCCCTAGGTCAGCGCTGTTTTGAAAGGTCATGGCATTTTTCAGGCCAGTGTCGATGGTGTAAATTTTAACAGGGTTGATCATTCTGGCTTTTTCAGACCGGGTGTGGATCGGCACCCGGTAAAAAACAAAGGCATCTGTCAGATGATCCAGATAGTTGTACAGGTTGTTTTTGGTACATTTTATCGACATGCTTTTCAAGGTGTTGTAAAACCGGTTGACGCTGAATTTTCTGCCCGAGGACTGCATCAGTGTTCTGACCAGGTGTTTGATGGCCGGGATATTTCCCACTTGATGCCGCTCGATAACGTCTTTCAAAAGAACGGCATCGATATAACTTTGCAGCACTTCGGTTTTTGTATTTGAATCCATGGATTGAATTTCAGGAAATCCGCCGGTTTCAAAATATTGCTTGACCGCATTTCTGAGGATGGCTGCAGTTTTTGATCCAAAAGATTCCGGGGTATCGGTAAACAGGTTGTGATATCTTACATATTCCTGGAAACTGAACGGGAATATTTCTGTTGTCAGGGACCGTCCCCTGAGTCCGGTGGCAATTTCAGTACTCAACAGCTTGGAAGAGGAGCCGGTAATGTACACTTGAATGTTTTCCGAATCCAGCAGCCGGCGGACAAACATTTCCCACCCGTCGATTCGCTGCAGTTCATCCAGAAAAAAATAACAGGTGTGGTTTTTGTTTTCCGGAAATTTGCCGTAATAGACATCCAGAATGTCCTGAAAGTTGGCGACAGTGAATTCAAGCAGCCTTTCATCTTCAAAATTCAGGTAAAGGATTTGATGTAAAGGAATATTGTCGTGAAGCAGCTGGTTGATTTTTTGATAGCAGAACCAGGTTTTTCCGGCACGGCGCATGCCGGTCACCACATCTGCTTTCCCTTTGATTTCAAAAAAACGAACTGCCCGGGGAACGGGGTCCGGCAGTGTCCGCTCCAGAAAGTCGTCAATAAGTTGTGATAATATTTGTTTCATACAACAAAAATATTATCTCCAAAAAAGAGATAAATCAATAGATTTCTATCTTTTTTTTAGTTCTTTTCTCTGGTATTTACAGTCAAGGGCTGTGTGAAGCACTTTTGTTCAAAGTCCAGCCTTGCATAATGTTGATACTTGGCGACGAGATCAAGCATTTTCCAGTTCCAGCTTTTGCTTGTTGAGCCTGTCTCTTGCTTCGACCGCAAATCGCCAGTCTAAATAGTCTTCTTCTTTTGCAAAATCTTCTATGCCGCGCATGTCTTCCATTTGTTTTTTGAAATCATGGAATGATAGTCGCACAGGGCTTTCTGGTCGGCATGGGCGGAGTAGCCGGACAAATTGTGAATGGCGGCTTTGGCCGGGGTGCGGCCTTCCAAGATAGCCCGGCCCGGGGTGCCTTTTGCCTGAAATCCATATCGTTGGGTATTGGGGATCATGGTTGAATCCCGAAAAATTTCCAGAACGGTATGACATCTATGCCGTCAATGGTTGTTTCCTGGTTATAGGTGATAATGGTTTTTGAAACGGTTGGATATTGGGCGTCTATTTTTTTCAAGCTCCCCACTTCCCGCTTTTCATTCCGGTCGGTGAGTTCGTGGCAGACCTGAAGCGCTGCCAGGGAATGGTCTGCATTTTTTATGATAAAATCACACTCAAATCCCTTGTTGTAGTAATAGAGCTCTTTTCCGGCCTTGCACAATTCGCTGAAAACCAGATTTTCAAGCAGTCTGCCGCTGTTTGACGAGAAGGCAAAGGACAGGTTGATGAATCCATTGTCCATCACATATGGTTTTTTCCGGTTATTCTGTTGTTCCTTGACAGACCAGGAAAAAAGTCTGAGTTCAAATAGCAGCCAGGCCTGCTGCAGGTATTGAACAAATTCTCTGGCGCTTTGATCATGGATGCCCACGGCTTTGCCTAATGAGCTGTAGGAATAGGTCGCGGTGATGTTTGAAATCAGGTAATAGCTCAACTCCTTGAAGCTTTTTATATCCCGGATATGATTGTTCGACACGCAGTCTTTCAGCAGGATGGAATCGTAATAGGTTGAAACAATATCTCTTTTCAGGTCTTCATCACTGTCAAACACTTCCACAAACGACCCGTATCTGAGCATCGCATCCAACAAGGCAAGCACATCAGATTTCCTGCGGACCATCTGGACATAAGTGGTGATGTTTTTGATGGCCAGCAGCTCTGAAAGACTCAGTGGATACACCATGCTGGAAAGATATCTGCCGGTGAGCAATGTGGCGAACTCACCATTGAGCAATGCGGCATTTGAACCGGTAATGAAAATTTTTTCAAATACTTCATTGTCATACACGGCTTTCACATATTTTTCCCAGCCATCTATGGCTTGAACTTCATCCAGAAAAAGGTACCGGATATTTTTTCCGGTCAGTTTCCGCGCAGTATCGATGACTTCGTATATTTTTTCAGGTGAATGGCTGAATTTTATGAAAAAAGGATCTTCAAGGTTCAGATACAAGATTTCCATGGGGTCTTCCGATGCCGTCAGGTGATTGATCATCAGTTTGAACACCGTGGATTTGCCACTTCTCCGAATTCCCTGCAATATTTGGATATGCCTTGCTGAAAGCTGTCTGATCAGTTTTTGGAATACCTGTCTCGGGTACAACCCTAAATAAGGTTTCTCCCAATGACGGTTATGTGATATCAGTATTTTTTCCATAGTATAAGATGCAAAATCATAATTTATCTCATAGTATAATATGAATTATTTTATGTCAAGGAAACTGATTCTGCTGGTCTAAAAAATCTTCCATCCATCTCAAACAGCCTGGTATCTATGGGTCCCAGATTGCCGGGGTCATCGAGACCATGCCCGATTATGTGGATGCGGTGGTGGTGGATGGTGCCAGTGCCGATGACACTGTCCGGGTGGTGAAGGAATGCCGGCAGGGCAGGGCGGACCTGTTTCTGATTGAACATGAGACAAACCAGGGGTGCGGCGGTGCCGTGATCAGCGGATATGCATGGGCTGCGGAACGGGATTTTCATCCCCTGGTGTTTTTCTGTGCCCTGGGGCTGCCACTGGGCGGGTTTCCCGGCAGGTAACTGTTTTCAAGGCGGTACCTGAAACCGATCCTGTGCAGCCGCACCGAAGAATCCATTCCGGCTTGGCTAATCATTGAAAATTCGGATTTACATTACGAATTTTCAATGATAAACAAAGGCATGATCCCGCGAAAATCATATGAATCTGCTCTGGAAAAAGCCCTGAAACGTTCACCGGTTGTCTCGCTGCTCGGCCCGCGGCAATGCGGTAAGACGACACTGACCAGGATGATTGAAAAACAACATGAGGCCGTGTTTTTTGATCTGGAATCTCCCCGGGACAGGCTTCGACTGCAAAGTCAAGATGTCAACAGCCATTAATGGTTCATCAATTGGCGATTAGGGTAATTTGCTTGATGAATTTTCTGATATCACCGATTTTTGCAAGGATTTGATTGCAGATGATTCTCGAATCAACGGCCTCATAGTCATGGGATAAAAAATTTCTGAAACCGGCTATTTTTTTTGATGGATTCTTTCCATTAAACCCCCATGACTCTTTTTCTCTGGTATTTGAAATCTATGGCTGTGTGGAGCACTTTTTGCTCAAAGTCCAGCCTTGCATCCTGATTTGATTCGTAAATCACTTGTCCATGGCGGGTGATTCGATCGAGCAGTATGATGTTTTTACAATGATTCAAGACAACAATATCTATGTCATTCATTTTCAGCGACCGGCTGATCTCAAGATATAGCGCGGTTTTGATATCAAAAAATGCCATTTGAAGCGGTGGATCAAGGAAGATGGCAATATCGATGTCGCTGTCAGCAGTGGCATCCCCCCCGGGCATGGGAGCCGAACAGATAGGCGAACAAAATCTGTCCGCCTTGATCTTCAAAAATCTTTTTCAGGGTTGGGATCATATGGGTTCTATATTTTGAGTTTCAGGTATCAGGATTGCCGTGAAATGATTTTATCCGGCCGGGTCTCCCGGGTCAAGGGTTGTTTTGATATGTTTCTTGACTTTTCAGGTGTTTAGCACTAAATATGACAGTTTAATATATAGATGACTGACGACCAGATTCGGAGGACGAATGGATTATAAAAAAACGCTCAACCTGCCTTCAACCCAATTTGCCATGAAGGCCAACCTGCCCCAGAGAGAACCGGAACAGCTCAAACAGTGGGATGAAAAAAAGATCTATGACAAACTGCGGGAACAGGCCAAAGACCGGCCTTTGTTCATACTTCATGACGGTCCTCCGTATGCCAATGGCCATCTTCACATGGGCCATGCCATCAATAAGATTTTAAAGGACATTATTGTGAGATCCCGGCAGATGGCCGGGTTCAATGCGCCGTATGTGCCCGGGTGGGACTGTCATGGGCTGCCCATTGAGCACAATGTGGACAAGCAGCTGGGATCAAAGAAAAAACAGATGACTCCGGTTCAGGTCCGGCAGGCGTGCCGGAAGTATGCCGCCAAATTTGTGGATATCCAAAGAGATGAATTCAAGCGGTTCGGCGTGGCAGGGCAGTGGGAAACCCCTTATCTGACCATGAATTCCGCGTATGAAGCCAGAATCGCCAAAGAGTGCGGCGAGTTTGCCCTGGCAGGGGACATGTTTCTGGGCAAAAAGCCCATTTACTGGTGCTGCTCGTGCCAGACGGCCCTGGCGGAGGCCGAAATCGAATACCATGATCATACCTCGCCGTCCATTCATGTGAAATTTGCCCTAAAAGACGATCTGTCGGACCTGATCCCGGATATCGGGGATACGCCCGTGTCCATGGTGATCTGGACCACCACGCCCTGGACCATTCCCGCCAATTTGGGGGTGTGCATCCATCCCCGGTTTGAGTATGCGGCGGTCAAAACCCGGGACCACGGGGTGCTGATTATGGCCAAGGCTTTGGTGGAAAATGTGATGCAGACTTTCGGCATGGATGATTACCAGGTGGTGGCAAAATTGAATCCCCTGGATCTGGAAAACAAAAAATGCCTGCACCCCATTTACGACACCGATTCTCTGATCATTTTAGGGGACCATGTCACCCTGGATGCCGGCACGGGGTGTGTGCACACGGCACCGGGCCACGGGGCTGACGACCATGTGGTGGGCAAAAAATACGGGCTGGACTGCTATTCTCCCGTGGAAGACAATGGCGTTTTTTCATCTGACGTGCCTTTGTTTGCCGGAGAATTCATTTTCAAGGCCAATACGCACATCAACGAAGTGCTGGAAGAAAAAGGGGCGTTGCTGAAAAACAGGCAATTGTCGCATTCCTATCCTCATTGCTGGCGGTGCAAAAACCCGGTGATCTACCGGGCCACGCCCCAGTGGTTCATTTCCATGGACAAGCTGGGGCTGCGGCAGAAAACCCTGGAACAGATCAACCATGTGCAGTGGATTCCGTCCTGGGGAAAAGAACGCATCTATGCCATGATCGAGAACCGGCCGGACTGGTGCCTGTCCCGGCAGCGGTCCTGGGGGGTGCCCATCCCCGTGTTTCATTGCAGCGAGTGCAAGGAGGTCTATGTGACCCGGGAATCCGTGGACAAGATCCATGCCCTTTTTTCTGAGCATTCATCTGACATCTGGTTTGAAAAAGAGGCGGCCGAGCTCATGCCCGACCATGCCGTGTGCGCCAAATGCGGCAGCACGCATTTTACCAAAGACCATAATATTCTGGATGTGTGGTTTGACTCCGGGGTCAGCCATGCGGCCGTGCTCACGGAATTTCCCGGTCTGCGGCGTCCGGCTGACATGTATCTGGAAGGCTCGGACCAGCACAGAGGATGGTTTCACTCATCATTGCTGACGGCCGTGGGCCGCACGGGCAAAGCCCCGTACAAGACGGTGCTCACCCATGGGTTTGTGGTGGATGAAAAAGGTCATAAAATGTCCAAATCCGTGGGCAATGTGGTGGCACCGGAATCCGTGATCAAGCAGTACGGGGCGGATGTGCTCCGGTTGTGGGCCGCGTCTGCCGATTACCGGGGGGATGTGAGCATTTCCAACAATATCATCAAGCAGCTGTCCGATGCCTACCGCCGGATCCGCAACACCTGCCGGTTCATGCTGGGCAATTTTTCAGATTTTGATGTCACAAAGGATGCCAGACCTGTTGCGGATATGGGGGAACTGGACCGGTTTATTTTGCACCGGCTGTATCAGGTGACCAAAAAAGCCGTGACCGCCTATGACACCTATGAATTTCACACCATTTACCATGCGCTGCACAATTTCTGTGTGGTGGATCTGTCCGCGTTCTACCTGGATATCATCAAGGACCGGCTGTATACCTCACCGCCGGCAAGCCCGGAACGACGGGATGCCCAAACGGTCATGGCCACTATCCTGGATACCCTGGTCAGGATCATGGCCCCGGTGCTGCCGTTTACTGCGGAAGAGATCTATGCCCATATGCCGCCGGGCAAAGACAAAAAAGAAAGCGTGCACATGGCATCCATGGCTGTGGCGGATCCGCAATGGCAGAACAAAGATCTGTCTGACAAATGGACCTGGATTCTGTCTTTGCGCTCGGAAGTGACCAAAGCCCTGGAAGCGGCTCGGAAAGACAAGCTTATCGGTCATCCTCTGGATGCGGCCGTGGAGATCAAACTGCCGGAAACAGCACTCAAAGGGTTTATTCAAAATCTGGATATGCCGCTGGCTGATATTTTTATCGTGTCTTCCGCGGCCTTGAAAGACACACTGGATTCAGGTGTGTTTCAGAGCAAGGAGATTGCCGGACTGGAAATTGCCGTGAAAAAAGCAGCCGGAGACAAATGCGAACGCTGCTGGCGGTTCAGCCGGACCATCGGGCAGGATGAGCAATATCCTGAGGCCTGTGACCGGTGTGCCTCGGCCTTGAACCAGATTCTGTAAAAAAGGACGCTGTGGGAAAAAGAGAACTCATACGTCTGACTTTGGTGAGCGGGGTGGTGGTCCTGGTGGATCAGATCACCAAAAAACTGATCATGGTCCACCTGGCCTTGTATGAATCCATTGAGGTGATTGATAATTTTTTCAATATCACCCATGTGCTGAATCCGGGCGGGGCGTTCGGTTTTTTTGCCACCCAGTCCCAGCTGGTGCGCAACCTGGTTTTTCTGGTATTATCGTCCTGTGTGGCTTTGTTTGTCTGCTGGTTCTACAGCCAGGTGGCCAAAACCCATGTGTTTCTGTCCTGGGGCCTGGCCCTGATTTTCGGCGGTGCCATCGGCAATCTCATCGACCGGTTCCGGTATGGCCATGTGGTGGATTTTCTGGATTTTTATGTGGGCACGGCCCACTGGCCCGCGTTCAATGTGGCGGATTCCGCCATCAGTATCGGCATGGTGATTCTGGTTTATCATGTGATATTTAAAAAAATGCCGGAGATGTAACATGCATCCGATTCTTGTCCATTTTGGCAGTTTTACGCTGTACACATACGGGTTTTTCCTGGCCATGGGGTTTCTGGCGGCAATCTGGTTTTCCAAACGCAATGCCCGGTTTTACGATCTCAAGCCGGATGATATTTCCGATCTGTTTTTTGTGATCCTGATATCCGGCATTGTGGGCGCCAGGCTGTTGTATGTGATCATCAATTTTGATGATTTTAAGGCCAGTCCCCTGGATATATTCAAGCTCTGGAACGGGGGCCTGGTGTTTTTCGGCGGGTTTATCGGGGCGGTGGCTGCTTCCATTGTGACCCTCCGGATCAAGAAACTGCCGTTTTTCAAGACCGCGGACACCATTGCGCCAGGCGTGGCCCTGGGGCACGGCATCGGCCGGCTGGGGTGTTTTTTTGCCGGATGCTGCTATGGGCGGCAGTGTGATCTGCCCATTGCCGTGCAGTTTTCCCATCCGGACAGCCTGGCCCCGCTGCATGTGCCCCTGCACCCCACCCAGATCTACATGGTGGCGGCCAATCTGATTCTGTTTCTTATCCTGATATTTCTCCAGCGCCGCAAGCGGTTTCATGGGATGATTTTTTTAAGTTACATTATTTTATATTCCGTGTTCCGGTTTATCATTGAATTTTTCCGGGGGGATTTCCGGGGCGATTTTTTCTTGGAATTTTTATCCGTATCCCAGGGAATCGGGATTCTGGCCATTGTCATTGCCCTGGCGGCAATGGTGAAACTGGCCTTGTCTTCTCGTGGCGACCGTTAAACATCCCGGCCTGGAACAATGGCTGGCCGATGCCGGCAATTCCGTGCCCGGATTTGTCCTGTGTGCCGGGGAATCCTATCTGGTGCAAAAAGCCGTGGACGGGATCAAAACCAGCCTGAACCCGGGCAATTCCCGCGGGTTTCACCTGGAAACCCTGGATGGCCGCACCACGATCATGGGAGATGTGATCGAGCAGATCTCCACGTTTTCTTTTTTTGGGGAGAAAAAAATGGTGCTGGTCCGGCAGGCCCCGATGTTTGCGGTCAAAGCCGGGGCAGGGGAGGTGTCTTATTCGGAAAACGACCTGAAGCGGTTGTCTGACGTGGTTGAAAATGGCATTCCGGAGGGGCATTTTCTGGTGATGACCACACAATCCCTGGACCGGCGCAGAAAAATCGTCAAAACCCTGGAAAAAACCGGGTTGATCATTGACTGCACCGTGCCCCAGGGCGCCAGAAAAGCGGACATGGATGATCAGCGCCAGGTACTTCAGAACATGGCCGGACAAATTTTAAAGCAAAACGGCAAAACCATGGCGCCGGCGGCATTTTCCGAGCTGGCGGACCGCACGGGGTTCAATCCGGCCCTGTTTGCCCAGAACCTTGAAAAATTGACGGCATATACAGGGAATCGTCCGGACATCACCCGCACGGATGTGGAAGCCGTTATTCTTCGGGACAAAAAAGACCCGATTTTCAGCCTCACCAATGCGCTCATGGAAAAAAACACGGGGGATGCCCTGATGTATCTGTCCTCATTGCTCAAAGACGGGTTTCATGAGTTGCAGATTCTTAAAGCCTTTGAAAACCTGGTGAGGCGCATGCTCCTGGTCAAGGCGTTTATGCTGGATTTTTCCAAGAATCACCCGGATATCAGAATGGACCGGATGAATTTCAATGCTTTCAAACAGCAGATCATGCCGGCCATCATCGCCCATGATCAGGCGGCCCGGGATCAGGCAAAGACAGCGGTCAAAGACCTGGTGATCGCGCCGAATCCCAACAGCCCATATCCCGTGTTTCAAACCGTTGAAAAATCCGCCCGGTTTTCCTTAAATGAGATCCGATCTGCGCTTATTTCTCTGGGAGATCTTGATTATGCCCTGAAATCGTCATCCATCAGTGCGCAAGCCGGCATTGAACAGTTTGTGATGACATTCTGCAAAAAAGGAGGCCCGCACCATGCCGCGTAAAACCAAAATCATTGCAACCATTTCCAGCCTGAACTGTTCCAAAGCGTTTATTGAACGACTGTATCGGGCCGGCATGAACGTGGTCCGGCTCAACACCGCCCACATGACCCATGACGATGCCCTGAAGGTGGTGGAAAACACCCGGGCCGTGTCTGAGAAAATCGGTATTCTGGTGGATACCAAAGGGCCTGAGATCCGGACCTGCGATGCCGTGGAACCCCTGATCGTCCGCAATGGGGATTTTGTGAAAATCAAAGGCGATCCCGCCGGGGTCTCCTTTGGTGACCTGATTTACGTGTCCCACAAAGGCTTTGTCAATGATGTCCCCATGGGCAGTTCCGTTCTGATTGATGATGGCACCGTGGCCATGGCCGTGGTGAGCCAGAAACCGGATTATCTGGTGTGTCAGGTGGAAAACGACGGGGTGATCCATCCCAGAAAAAGTGTGAATATCCCGTCCGTGCATGTGAAGCTGCCCGCGCTGAGCAAAAAAGACATCGGGTTTATTGAACTGGCCGCCGACCATCGTCTGGATTTTATTGCCCATTCTTTTGTGCGCAACAAAGAAGATGTGCTGGCGGTGCAGGAAATCCTGGACCAAAAAAAGTCCCGGATCAAGATTATCGCCAAGATCGAGAACAGTCACGGGGTGGAAAATATCCATGAAATCCTGGACCATGCCTATGGGGTGATGATTGCCAGAGGGGACCTGGCTGTGGAGATTCCCACGGAAAAAATCCCATTGATTCAGAAAAGGATCATCACCACCTGCATTGAAAGGCGGCGGCCCGTGATTGTGGCCACCCAGATGCTGCATTCAATGATCGATTCCCCGCGTCCCACCCGGGCGGAAGTGTCGGATGTGGCCAATGCCTGCCTGGACAGGACCGATGCATTGATGCTGTCCGGGGAGACCGCCAGCGGCAAATATCCGGAAGTGGCAGTGAGAACCATGGCCAAAATTGCCATGGAAGTGGAAACCAATTCAAGCAGCTTTATCAACACCCCGTATACATCGGAAAAAATCGTGACTGCGTACCTGGCCAAGGCGGCGGTCAAAGCGGCCTTGCGGTTGAACACCAAAGCCATTGTGGCGGATTCTCTGACCGGGAACACCATTCTGGCCTTGGCCGCCTACCGGGGGGACAATCCCATTTATGCCCAGGTGTATGACAAACGGGTGATGCGGCAGCTGTCTCTATCTTTCGGGGTGTCGGCGGATTACATTCCCATGAGCGCCGGATCCATGGAAACCTTGAAACTGTCCATCTGCCGCATGCTGGAAGAAAAAAAACTGGCGGACGATTCATTGATCATTGTACTGGCCGGCAGTTTCGGGCCGGCCCATGGGGCATCGTTCATTGAAATCGCCACAGCCGGCGCGTTAAAGGAAAAATGCGTGACGCTCTAAGCCGGTTGAAACAATTCTTCCGCATTGTATGAACTTCTCACAAACGGTCCGGACGCCACTTTTTTAAATCCCATGTGCCGGGCGGTGTCTGCCAGGTCATCAAATTCTTCGGGCGGATAGAATTTTTCCACGGGCAAATGGTTCCGGGTGGGCTGAAGATACTGGCCGATGGTGAGCATGTCGCACCCGTGATCCGCCAGATCCTGCAACGTTTTTTCCAGTTGTGCCCGGGTTTCGCCCAGGCCCGCCATGATGCCGGATTTGGCCGGCATGTCCGGGTTCAGGCGTTTGACGTTTCTCAGCAGGTCCAAGGATCGCTGGTACACGGCTTCGGGCCTTGCTTGTACATACAAATCAGCCACGGTTTCAATGTTGTGATTGATCACGTCCGGACCGGCATCCATCACGGTTTTCAGGGCTTCGATATCCCCTTGAAAATCCGGAATCAGCACTTCCACCCGAATGGTCTGATCCTTATCCTGTCCCATTTTCTTGATGGCGCGGATCACAGCGGCAAAATGGGCGGCCCCGCCGTCGGGCAGGTCATCCCGGGTCACGGAGGTGACCACCACATAGTGAAGGCCCAAATCCATGGC
Organism: Desulfotignum phosphitoxidans DSM 13687; assembly: GCF_000350545.1. Classification (GTDB taxonomy): domain Bacteria; phylum Desulfobacterota; class Desulfobacteria; order Desulfobacterales; family Desulfobacteraceae; genus Desulfotignum; species Desulfotignum phosphitoxidans. Next base: position 368,685 of record NZ_APJX01000005.1, on the reverse strand, counting down.
TGCTTTGGCCACCCGGGCCGGTTCATCCGGATCCACAGGCAGGGGCGGGCGGGCCGTGATATTGCAGAAACGGCAATGCCGGGTGCACTGGTCCCCTAAGATCATGAACGTGGCCGTGTCTTTGGAAAAGCATTCAAACATGTTGGGGCAGTTGGCTTCCTGGCAGACCGTGTGAAGCTTGGCACCGGACAAAAGCCGGGTGACCCGGGCATAATCGCCGCCTCTGGGAAGATGTTTTTTCAGCCAGGCCGGCTTTCCTTTTTTTTCAGCACAATGATGCATGGGCAGACTCCTTTACCGGATGAAAATGAAACCATTGACAGAAATAGGTTATCAGGGTTTCTTTGATGGATTCCATGGGAAGCGGGGGATCGGGCAATCCCCGGTCTTTGAGTTCCTGTTTCAGGGAGGTCATTAAAACACCGGACATGCCGCAGGGATTGATCCAGGAAAACGGGGTCAGGTCCAGGGACACGTTCAATGCCAGGCCGTGGATGCTGATGCCGTGTTTGATGGACAGCCCCACGGATCCGATTTTTTTTGAATCTGTCCACATGCCGTGGTTCCGGGGATCCCGATGAATGGGCACGCCGAAATCTTTGGCCGTCTGTCCCATGATCTCCTCCAGCCCGTACACGAAATCCGTGACTCCGATTCTGGCCTGTTCCAGGTCCACCACGGGATACAGCACGGCCTGACCCGGACCGTGATAGGTGACATTGCCGCCTCGGTCCGTCTGCACCAGGGCCACGCCCCGGTCTTTGAGAAATTCTTCAGACCGGGTCAGGTTTTCCTGTCCGCCGTTTCTGCCGAACGTGAACACGGACGGATGCTGGACAAAAAAGATTTTGTCCGGCCGGGTCCGGTCTTCAATTTTTTCTTTGCGGGCGGTTTCCTGGAAATTCAGTGCCGTGGTGTATTCCAGGAGACCTAAATCCTGGAATACACCGGCACGGGACAGGGTGTTTATCCTCTGAGACATGGCTTTCTGGCCGCGGCCACTTCATCCAGGCGGGTCACCTTGGGCAGCACCGGGGCGGAAGTCAGTTTTTCCGGATCGGTTTGTGCTTCTTTGGCAATGGCTTTCACCGCATCGATGAACTGGTCGATGTCCTCTTTGGATTCGGTTTCCGTGGGTTCCACCATGAACGCGCCGTCCACCACCAGCGGGAAATAGACTGTGGGCGGATGAAATCCGTAATCCAGCAGCCGTTTGGCCATATCCATGGTGGAGATGTGATATTCCTGCTGTTTGGCATCGTTGAACACGCATTCATGCATGCACGGCCGGTCATAGGGCAGGTTCAGGGTCCCTTTGAGGGATTCCTTGATATAATTGGCATTGAGCACGGCCAGGCGGGAGGTATCCAGCAGGCCCTGTGCCCCCATGGTCAGAATATAGGCATACGCCTTGATCATGACCCCGAAATGCCCGTAAAACGTGTGGAGCCGGCCGATGGAATCCGGACAGTCTGTCACGAATTTGAACGTATCCAACTCTTTTTCCACCCGGGGAACGGGCAGAAACGGCGTTAGTTTTTCATTGACAGCCACGGGACCGGACCCGGGTCCGCCGCCGCCGTGCGGGGTAGAAAAGGTTTTGTGCAGGTTCAGATGAAGCACGTCAATGCCCAGTTTCCCGGGTTGCACCACACCCATGATGGCGTTCATGTTGGCACCGTCCCCATATACCAGCCCGCCCTTGGCATGGACGATCTCGCAGATCTCTTTGATGTTTTCCTCAAACAGCCCTAAGGTATTGGGGTTGGTGATCATGATACCTGCGGTTTCTTCATCCATGATTTCAGCCACAGCCTCAGGCTCCAGAATCCCTTTGGGGCCGGATTTGAGGTTGACGCTTTTGTATCCGCACAAGGTGGCCGAGGCCGGGTTGGTGCCGTGGGCCGTGTCCGGAATGATGATCTTGGACCGCTGTCGGCCCTGTTTGGCGTGATAAGCATGGATAATCAGCATGCCGGTGAGCTCGCCATGGGCTCCGGCAGCCGGTTGCAGCGTGACGGCATCAAACCCTGTGATTTCCGCCAAAGAGCGTTCCAGGTCATACATGAGCCGCAACGCCCCCTGGGAGCATTCATCACCGGCCAGGGGATGGGCCCCGGCAAATCCCTGGCGGGCCGCCTGAACTTCGTTGGTTTTGGGGTTGTATTTCATGGTGCAGGACCCTAAGGGGTACATGCCGGAATCCACGCCAAAGTTCCACTGGGACAGCCTGGTGTAATGTCTTACCACGTCCAGCTCGGACAGCTGGGGCAGGTTCGGGGTATCTCCGGTCAGTGCCGGATCCAGAGGGGACCGTTCCACGTCTGCTTTGGGCAGGGAAATGGCGCACCGGCCTTCACGGCTTTTGTCCCACACATTGGGTTCGTTGAATATCAATCCTTTGGTGCCTGGCCGCTGAGTCATCATGCCACCTCCTTTGCCAGCTGATCCATCTGCTGTTTCGACACTTTTTCCGTGGCGCAGAACAGGTAATGGTCGGTAAGTTCTGGGTAATACGGGGCCAGATCCAGACCGGCGAAAACGCACTGCCGGTTGATCAGATCGATCCGTTTCCGGTTGAAATCCCTGGGGGCTTTCATCACAAACTCGTTGAAAAACGGCGGGTCAAACACGGGTTCAAACCCGGCACCCGCAAGCGCGGATTTCAGGTACATTGCCTTGTCATGGTTGAGCTGGGCGATTTCCCGGATCCCGATCTTGCCGATGGTAGACAGATACATGGCCGCAGTCATGGCATTGAGTCCGTTGTTGGAGCAGATGTTGGACGAGGCTCTCTCCCGGCGGATATGCTGTTCCCGGGTGGACAGGGTCAAAACATACCCGTCATCCCCGTTGCTGTCTTTGGCCCGGCCCACCAGACGTCCGGGCAGGTCCCGCATGAGTTTGGATGTGCCGGCCAGAAGTCCCAAGCCCGGACCGCCGAATGTTTTGGCAATGCCTAAGCTCTGGCCTTCACCTGCCACCAGATCAGCGCCGAATGATCCCGGGTTTTTCAAAATTCCCCAGGCCAACGCTTCGGTAAAAGAGGTGATGAACAGGATTTTTTTGGCATCCGCCACTTTTTTGACCGCAGCCAGATCTTCGATATGCCCGAAAAAGTTGGGGGACTGCACGGCCACGCCGGCAATGCCGTCCATGGCTTCCAGGGCCGTCATATCAGTGAGACCGTCTTTGGTATGAGGGATCAGCACCATCTCGTACCCGCTAGGTTTGAGATAGGTGTCGATGATTTCCCGGTGGCTGGGATGCACCAGGTCGGACACGGCGATCTTGTCGGCTTTTTTATTTTTGCGCAATGCGATCAACGCGCATTCGGCCAGGGCCGTGCCGCAGTCATAATGGGACGCTGTGGCAATGTCCATGCCCAACAGATCCGTGACCATGGTCTGGAACTCGTAAATGCCCTGGAGGGTTCCCTGGCTGACTTCCGGCTGGTACGGGGTGTAGGCCGTGGCGAATTCAGACCTGGATACCAGATAGGGAATGATGGCCGGAATATAATGGTCATAGCTGCCGGCCCCGATCAGGCAGGTGTAGCCTTTGCAGGCAATATTTTCCGAAGCCAGTTTTTCCATGTAATCGTTGAGTTCCCACTCACTCATGGGCTCCGGCAGGTTCAGGCCGTCTTTGACTTTGACGGCATCCGGAATGGTTTTAAACAGGTCATCCAGAGACCCGGCTCCGGCAACGGCCAGCATCTTTTGGATATCTTCCTGTGTATGAGGCAGATAACGCATAGGATTTATCCTTTCAGCATCTCAAGGTATGCGGCTTTGTCCATCAGTGCATCCATTTCAGAAAGGTCGGATGGTTTGACTTTGATGATCCATCCGCTCTGATAGCAGTCTTCATTCACATTTTCCGGCGCATCTTCCAGATCTTCGTTGATGGCCACGATCTCGCCGGAGATGGGCATGTACATTTCAGATACGGCCTTGACCGATTCCACGGACCCGAACTCATCTTCTGCGGAAAAAGAATCCCCCACTGCGGGCATTTCCACAAACACGATTTCTCCCAGCTGATCCTGGGCATAATCATTGATGCCGATGGTCACGGTATCCCCGTCGGCTTTGGCCCATTCGTGATCTTTGGTGTATTTGACGTCTTCAGGTAAATTCAGTTCATTGATGTCTTTCATGAGAGCCTCCTTTTTAATTTAAATAAAATGGGTGATTTTTTTTCTGGCGGTTCTGTCCGGCCGGATGTCAGTGACGATGGTCACGCTGATGGCGCGCTTGCCCTCTTTGAGCATGAGTTTTGTGCCCGGTTCCAGGTGTTTTGAAACCATGACAAATCCGCAGGCAATGCCTTTAATTTTAATGTTGTCCGGCAGATCCGAGGTGTTGATGCTGACAATTTTTCCCTCATGCCAGGTGATGCCCATGTCCGTGGCACAGGTGAGCACATGCCCGATCTGTTGTTCGTTTTCGTCAAACACGCCCGTATTTTCACCGGCAGCCACTTTTCTCAAGCTGTCTCCCACAAAGGGAAATACATATACATCATTTTTTTCAGGCACCAGGGCGGCAGCGCCCAGAAAATCCTTGGTAAAACCGGATTTGTCCGAATTATAAGGTAACGCAAAATCCCAGGGATGGTTCATGAATTTGAAATGACCGATATCCTGGTGGGACAGGGGCAGCCCGGCCCCGGCCCGCAGAGAATCCCGGGCACCTAAGCCGCAGGCCGTAATGCCGAAAGATTCGCCGGCCGCCAGCACCTGTTTCCACAGATCCACAATCGCGTTAGGGGCAATGAAGATCTCAAATCCGAACTCTCCGGTATACCCGGACCGGGACAGCAGCACGGGGGTGCCGTTTTTCAGTTTCGACGCACCCGCTTCCGGATGATTCGGATCAAAATGACCTTTAAAGGAGAAATAGGGCATTTTTCCAAACACGGTGTCCGGAGACTGGATCAGTTTTGACAGAATCCGCACGGAATCGATTCCCTGGATATCCATTTTGGCGATCCTGTCGGTGAGGTCCGTGATCGTGACATCCCGGTCTTTTTTGTGTTTGTTCAGGTGGTCAGAAATCGCACCGCCCATACCGGCGTTCACACAGACCATGAACGAGGTGCCGGAAAATTTGTACACAATGGCGTCATCCAGACAATGCCCTTTTTCATTCAGGAATGCGCCGTACACACACCGGCCCACGGCCAGAGGTGTCAGATCTCTTGTAAAACAGAAATTGAGCAGAGAGAACGCATCCGGTCCTTCCACAGTGACACAGGCCATGTGGCTGGTATCAAATATGCCGGCGGAAGTGAGCACGGCCAAATGTTCATTTTTGACTCCGGTGTCATACCACAGGGGCATGTCATATCCGCCGAAGTCAGCCATGTTGGCACCGGCATCCAGGTGCCATTGGTGCAATGGTGTGGTTTTCATAATAATGACCTTCAAATTTAAAGATTAAAAAATATAGGGAACCTTTAAATTATATGACTTGTATACAACAAAGGTTTCCACGGACCGGACACCGTTAATCTTGGCGATTTCTTCAGTGTAAAATTCCAGAAGTCCGAATTCTTTTTTAAACATGACCATGATCAGCAGGTCAAACCGTCCCGTGACCACATTGGTATGAATGACCCCCCGAAGCCGGCTGATCTCCTCGCCTTTTTCCACCAGATTCATCTCTGACAGTTTGATGCCGATGATCACCACCCGGTGACCCGGGAGCATGTCAGGATCCACCAGACCGCAAATCTCCAGTACGCCTTCTTCCTGCAATTTATTCACTCGGGACCGGACGGTGTTTTCCGTGATTTCAAGCTTGTCCGCAATTTTCTTGAAAGACCTTTTTCCCTGTTTGAGTTCTCTGATGATGTCGATATTTGTCTGATCTATTTTCATTCCACCTCTTTTATGCTGATAAAGTGAGGAAAACATAAATTTTTTTTAATTATCTTGATCATTAGACCAGATTAATGATAATGTCAATTAATTTTTAAAAAATTTGTGAAAAATGAAATTAAAAAAAGACAAATTAATAGATTTTCCATGAAAGGAGGAGGCATGACTGAAAAAATCGTGGTGATCGGCGGAGGGCCGGGGGGGTATGTGGCGGCGTTGCGGGCCGCGACTCTGGGCGCGGATGTGACCGTAATCGAAAAAGAGAACTTAGGGGGCACCTGTCTCAACTGGGGATGTATTCCATCCAAAATCATGAAAAATACGGCGGATATTCTTCAAAAATGCAGAAAAGCCCTGGATTTCGGCATTCAGCTGGAGGGGGCGGTGCTGCCGGACATGGCCGGGCTCATGGCCAGAAAAAACAAGATTCTGGCATCCCAGCGGGCCGGCATTGACGGCCTGCTCGAGGGACGAAAGGTCAATGTGATCAAAGGTTGTGCCAGAATCACCGGACCCGGGGCCCTGGAAGTGACGGGTGAGGATGATATCACGGCATCCTTGAGCTGGAACAAACTTATTATTGCCGTCGGGACCCGGCCGATGAATGTGCCGGATTTTGCCTTTGACGGCAAAAAGATTCTGTCTTCCAATGATATTCTGGTGCTGGATCATGTGCCGGAATCCATGACCATCGTGGGCGGCGGGGTGATCGGATGCGAATTCGCAGGCATTTTCACGGCCCTGGGCACCCAGGTGACCATCGTGGAAGCCATGTCCCGGCTTTTGCCGTTGCCGTCCGTGGATACGGCCGTGTCCAAACTGTTGCTCAGAGAGATGAAAAAACAGAAAATCACGGTGCTCTGCGACACTGTGGTGACGGCATGTGACACGTCCGGCAGCGGCTGCCAAATTTCTCTGGCCAAAAGCCCGTTCACGGACAATCCCAAAGCCAAAGATCCCAAAACCGATACCATTGCCTCGGATCTCATGGCCGTATGCATCGGCCGGACCCCGCTGTCCAAGGATCTGGGACTGGATACCATCGGCCTGGATACGGTCGGGCCCGGATGGATTGATGTGAATGACAGAATGGAAACCGCTGTGAAAAACGTGTATGCCATCGGCGATATTCTGGGACCCTCCCGGGTGATGCTGGCCCATGTGGCGTCCCATGAAGGGCTGGTGGCCGCCGGCAATGCCATGGGAGAAAATCAAACCATGGGGTATGATGCCGTGCCCGGGGCGATTTTTACCATGCCGGAAATCGGGACTGTGGGACTCAGCGAAGAGGAAGCCCGGAAAAAAGGCCTGGAGGTGGACACGGCATCCGTGAACTTCCGGGTCCTGGGCAAAGCCCATGCCATTGACGAAATTGCCGGAGAAGCCAAAATGATTGTGGACAAATCCTCGGGCCGGGTCCTGGGAATGCATCTCATCGGTCCCCACGCCACGGATTTGATTGCCGAAGCCACCCTGGCCATTGAAAAAGGGTTGACGGCCAAAGACATCGCCCATACCATCCATGCCCATCCCACGCTGGCGGAAATCATGGGAGAAGCAGCGGCCAAAGCAACGGGCATGCCGCTGCACGGGTAAAAAGCTGCTGCATCAATACCTGCCGGGACTGGCGCTGGTACAAACGTTCAGCCCGGCAGTAATTTTTGATCGTTAAAATTTTGTTTTTGCCGCATTCATTGTGTGCTAAAGTGAATGCCCGTCTTATTAAAAGGGGGGTATTATACTTTAGCTAAAGGGAAAACAGCGTTAATGATCGAATTTTTTAATATTCGTACGCTTTTGCTGGTTTTTGGGGGGACCCTGCTGGTATCGGCTGTTTCCATGGCCTGCTACACACTCAACCGAAAAATTTATGGCAATTTTCGTCTATGGACCTTAGGGATGGGATCACTGTCCCTGGGGTTTCTGTTGATCAGTTTTCGGGATCTGATACCGGATCTGTTCAGCATCGTGCTGGCCAATATTTTGGTTTTTTCAGCGATTTTCTTAACTTACATGGGGTTCACACATCTGAGCGCGCGACCGGTTAAAACCGGAAAGCATCTGGTATTTGCCGGTTTGCTGTCTTTGGTTGTGGTGCCTTGTTTTACCTATTGGGTCCCCAGTGTCGATGCCCGCATCGTCATCAGTTCCTTTTATGCGCTGATTTATCTCGGGTTGATTTTTCGCGTATTTATATTCCAGACCCCGGCGGTCCGGTTCCGGGACAATATTTTGCTTGTCATATCCCTGATATTGCTGTTTGTGCTGTTTTTTGCCCGGGGGACCTTTTACCTGGTTTCCGGGAGTACCTTTGACAGTTTCATGGAAAGTGCCCCGTTCCATGAGATGGTTTTATTCAGCCTCATATTGTTGCAGTTTGCCTTTGTGATGGGGCTGATGCAGCTCAATTCCCAGCAGCTGGAACACGATCTGCTTGAAAAGGAAAGACGGCTGAAGAAAAATCAAAAACAGTACCGCCAACTGGTGGAAGAATCTCTGCAGGGCCTGGTGATTGCCAGAGATCGTCCCGCACGGCTGGTGTTTGTCAGTTCACCCATGGCAAGGATTTCCGGATATACACCGTCTGAACTTAAAAATTTCACACCGGAACAGCTCAAGGGTATCCTTCACCCGGAGGACCGGGCGCTGTTTTTCAGCAATTTTAAAAACCGACTGGCTGGTATGGATGTCTCTCCTGTTCAGCAATACCGGATTCGTCATAAAACAAAAGGGTACCGGTGGGTGGAAACCTACACGGCGCTGATTGACTTCGATGGCCAGCCTGCGGTCCATTCCCATTTTCTGGATATCACCCAAAAAAAAGAAGCCGAAGATATTAATGTGGCCATGTTCAAAATCCTGGGTGCCGTTACCACGGCCCGGGATCTGAACGATCTGTTTCAGACCATTCATGAATCATTGTTTCCGATCATCGATGTGACCAATTTTTTTATTGCGCTCAAAGATCCTCAGACCCATACCCTGTATTTTCCATATCATGTGGATACGGCTGATGATGATTTTCTTCCCATTGAGTTTGATAGTGCAAAAAACAACTCATTGACCGGCCTTGTTTTTGCAAAAAAAGAAGCGGTTCTGCTGAATCGGGAAGAACTTCGGAAACGGGAGGCAAACAACCAGACATGGGGACCTTTGGCCGTCATCTGGATGGGGGTCCCTTTAGTGGTTAAAGACAAGGTGCTCGGGGTGGTGGCCGTACAAAGCTATACAGATCCGGATCTTTATACACGCAAGGATCTTGAGGTGCTGTCGGCCGTGTCCCATCAGATGGCGCTTGCCATTGAACGCAAACAGGCTCAGGAGGCTCTGGTGGAAAGTGAAAAAAGATACCGGTATCTTTTTTCCCATGCCCCGGCCGGGATCTGTGAAGTGGATTTTGAAAAAAATAGATTTTTCCGTGTCAATGATGTTATTTGTAAATTTTCAGGATATACCCAGGCCGAATTCATGGACATGAAGCCATTGGATCTTCTGACAAAAAAAAGCCGGGACCGGTTCAAGGAACGGATTGCAAATCTGGCTGCCGGTGAACCGGAAACAAAAGATATTGAATATGACCTGATTTCCAAACAAGGAAAACAATTAACGGTTGCCGTGACCCTGGATTTTGCCCATGACGACAAAAAACTGAGCCATACCCTGGTGGTGATCCATGATATTTCCTGGCGTCAGAAGATTGAAAAGGAAAAAATCAAGGCCCAGAAGCTGTTGGGTGAACAGCAGAAACTGGCCCTGATCGGCCAGGTGGCAGGGAAAATGGCCCATGACTTCAACAACATTCTCGGAGTGATCATGGGGAATGTTGAACTGATGCTCATGGACCATGATGATCCCGACTTACAAAAAATGCTCAAAAGAATACTGGCGCATACGGAAAAAGGGCAGTATCTGACCCGGAACCTGATTGCGTTTGCCAAAAATCAGGCCCCCCGGCAGAAATATTTTTCGCTCAACCAAAAGATCGATCTGGCACTGGCGCTGATGAAAAAAGATCTGGAAGGTATTCATATCCAGCGGTCATATGATTCGGATCTGCCCGATGTCCTGGCTGATCCGGGCATGATCGAGCACTCCCTGATCAATTTGCTGCAAAATGCCGTCCATGCCCTTTCAAAAACCGAAACTCCCAAGATTATTCTTGACACCTGTGTGCGTGAGGCCAACATCTGTCTGGAAATCAAAGACAACGGCTGCGGTATTCCTGAATCGCATATCCATGATATTTTTACCCCTTCTTTTACATTAAAAGGGGGAAAAGATGTCATCGGTGCCTATGCACCCGGTATCAAAGGCACGGGCTATGGCATGGCCAACATCCAGAAATATGTTCATCAGCATCAGGGAACCATTGAAGTGACGTCGGTCCTGGATCAGGGCACCTGTGTGCGAATCTGTTTCCCGGTGATCGAAAAGCAGCTGACAGCCGAAGAAAAGGAAAAAATAGCCGGGACCGCTATCCGGACAGGCCGGTATATCCTGGTGGTGGAAGACGAACCTGACATTTCCGGTGCACAGCACCGGGTGCTGTCCCAGGCCCCTTGTCATCATCAGGTGGATGTCGCAGCCGATGCGGCCACTGCCATGGATCTGTTCGATCAAAACAGATATGATCTGATCAGCCTGGATTACATGCTTGCCGGTTCAAAAACCGGAATGGATGTTTACCGGCATATCCGCCGCATTAACTCTTCAGTCCCGGTGCTGTTTGTTTCAGGCAATATCGAATTCATCGAAGCCATCAAGCCGTTGATGGAAAAAGACCGGTTTGTGGCCCATCTGTCCAAACCCTGCCGCATGGGCGCGTATGTCGAACATGTCAACCAGATGCTGGCCGGATAGTTCAAGCCCCCAGATACGCTTTTTTTACCTCGGGATTATCCAGCAGTTCATCCGTGGGCCCTTCCAGCACCAGGGAACCGTTTTCAATCACATACCCCCGCTGGGCAAACTTCAGAGCCAGCCGGGCGTTCTGCTCCACCAGCAAAATGGTGGTGCCCAGTTTGTTGATCTCCCTTAAGGCATCAAACATGTCCAGCATGAGCAGGGGTGCCAGTCCCATGGAGGGTTCATCCAGAAGCATCATCTGGTGTCCGGACATATATCCTCTGCCAACGGCCAGCATCTGCTGCTCACCGCCGGACAGGGTGCCTGCCAGCTGGTGGCGGCGTTCTTCCAGCCGGGGAAACAGGTCAAACACCCATTTTCGGTCCGCTTCAATCTGGTCTTTGTCTTTTCTGGCAAAACAGGCCAGTGTCAGGTTTTCCGTTACGGTGAGGTTTCCGAAAATACGGCGGCCTTCCGGCACATGGGAGATCCCCAGTTTTGACACCACTTTGTCTGCTGAATATTTTAAAATGTTCCGGCCGTTGAATTCCATGACAGATCCGGATTCACAGGGGATCATCCGGGAAATGGCCCGCAGAGTGGTGCTTTTTCCCGCCCCGTTGGCACCGATGATGGTGAGGATTTCTCCGGCTGCCACGGAAAAACTGATGCCGTGAAGGGCCTTGATATTGCCGTAGGATACATTCAGGTTTTGGATGTTCAGCTGCATCAGGTCATATCCTCCTTGCCCAGATAGGCTTCTATCACCTGGGGGTTGTTCTGGATTTCTTCCGGCGGGCCTTGGGCGATCACTTCCCCGAATACCAGGGTCTGGATGGTTTCACACAGCTCCATGACAAATTTCATGCGGTGTTCGATCAGGAAAATCGCCACATTGAAATCCTGGTGCACCTGGCGGATGATGCGGATCATTTTCACCAGTTCATCCGGGGTCATGCCGGCCGTGGGTTCATCTAAAAACAGCACCTTGGGTTTGGTGGCCATGGCCCGGGCCATTTCCACCCGGCGCTGGGCCCCATAGGGCAGGCTGGTTACAAGATCATCGGCATATTTTTCGATATCAAACAATTGCATGAGACGGTGGGCATTTTCCCTGACCCGGTTTTCCTGGTCCCGACAGGCACGAGAGTTGAAAAACGCCCCCAGCAGCCCATAGTCCAGCTGTGCATAATGGGCCATGCGGATATGGTCCACCACATTCATATGCCGCCACAACGCCAGGTTCTGGAATGTCCGGCCCAGGCCCATGGCGGCGATCTGATTGGTTTCAAGGCCTTTGATGTTTTTGTTTTCCAGCCGAATCTTTCCTTCCGTAGGGGTGTACACCCCGGTGATCAGGTTGAAAATAGTGGTTTTGCCGGCCCCGTTGGGGCCGATGAGACCGAAAATCTGTCTGGGTGCAATGTTCAGGTTATAGTTATGAACAGCCCGCAGCCCGCCGAAAAAATGGGTCATGTTTTCAACATGCAGCAGTGCGGTCATGGGGACACTCCTTGTTGGCGTTTGTGTTTGGCTTCCAGCAGTTTTTTTGCATTGATCTCCGTAAAAGAGATCAGCCCATAGGGCCTGAAAATCATGACAAAGATCAGAATCAACGGAATGATGATCCATTTGAACAGTTCCAGGGGACGCAACGCCTCACCCAGCACATTGATACTCACCGCGCCCACAATGGAGCCCACAATGGAGTTGAGACCGCCGAAGTAGACCATGGCCAGAATTTCCGCCAGGCGGTTGATGCTGAACATGCCCGGGTTGATATAGGTGAGCACATGGGCAAAAAGACCGCCGGCTACACCGGCCCAGAAAGCACCGAACATAAAGGCGGTCATTTTTGTTTTACGGGTTTTAACTGTCATGGATTCTGCTGCTGCTTCATCATCTCTCACCGTATTCAATGCCTTGCCCAGAATCGAGGTGACAAAGTTGTGGATGACCCAGATGCACAGCATCGTCCAGAAAAAAATCACGGGCAGCGGGGCAAGATCCGGCTGTCCCCCCATACCCCTGGCACCGCCGATGATGTTCAGGTTTTCCACCGCAGACTTGACAATAAACATGAATGCCAGAGAGATAATGGCCAGGTAATCCCCCCGGGTGCGAAAAGAGGGGATGGCCACAGCCAGTGAACCGATGGCGGCGGCAGCGCCTCCCACCACCAGCACCAGCGGGAAAAGATAGGGACCCAGGGCCGGGGGCAGCAGGGCCGTGCCGAAAATTTTGTCATTGGTGAACAGCACCAGAGTCAGAATGGAAGACACATATGCCCCTAAGGCCATGAACCCGGGATGGGAGCAGGAAAATTCCCCCTGGTACCCGTTGATGACATTGATACTCACCGTGAGAATAATGGAAACAAGGGTGAGTTTGACCACCAGGACCCGGTAGTCGTTAATGCCTGCCCACAAATGGAGAATGGCATAAAAACAGACCAGGTGGATGACCGCGGAAAGCCACAACGGCAGCTTTTCCAGCAAGGCAGCCCCGGGGTTGGTGATAAAACAGGAAAGTTTTGCCACGGCCAGCACCGGGATGACGTAAACGATCAGGTCATAGGCAAGGGCACCGGGGATCATCACGGGTTCCTTGAGCATGATCAATGCGCCGAACAGCACCGGTATTTTGGGCAGACCCAGGTAATAGGAGATATAATCATACCCCCAGAAATATTCAATCAGCACGGCTGCGAGGATACCCAGAAACCATCCCAGCATGGGTACTGTTGAAAACATTTGTTTGAATTTTTGTAAAATTCCCATTTGACGTTCCTGTGAGTGTCGGATCAAGAAATTAAAGACGCAGCTTGGTGCTGTGTTCCATTCCAAAAAATCCCCTGGGCCTGAAGGTCAGGATGACCAGGATAATGGAATAGGCAATGAAGTCCCGCAGGGTGGAGGGGAAAACCGTGGCCACAAAGATTTCTATGAACCCCAGCAGATACCCGGCCAAAGCCGCTCCCTTGATGGAGCCGCGTCCTCCTAGAATGGCTGCCACAAACGCTTTCCATCCCAGCAGCACCCCCATGTAGGGATCTAAAATCGGGTAGGCCTGCCCATACAGTATGCCGGCCACGGCTGCCAGGCCCGCACCCACGGCAAAGGTCAGGGGTGCAATAATATTGATGGACACCCCCATGAGGGGAACGGCCAGAAAATCGTATGACATGGCCCGCATGGCCATGCCCCATTTGGTTTTCTGGATAAAGGCGTGCAGGGCCAGCATGAGCAGCAAAGAGATGATGATGATCATGGCCTTGACATTGGTGATATAGATGCCCCCGATATGGTAGTTGACCGTTTCCATCAACGGTGGAAAGCTTAAGCGCTTGGCACCCAGCATGATCAGGATGGTGGTTTCAAAGATGATACCGATCATCAGTCCGGTGATGGCGGCAGATGCCCGGGGGGCCTGGCGCAACGGACGATACCCGGCGACTTCCACAAATACCCCGATCCAGGATGCCAGAAACATGGTTATCACCACGGTGGCCAGAAAAATCACGGGAGGCGGGACCAGACCGCTGAATGTGGCCAGTAATAGCGTGGCAATGCCGAAGCCGATATAGGTTCCCACCATGAAAATATCGCCATGGGCAAAGTTAAACAGCATCAACACCCCGTACACCATGGAGTAACCAATGGATATCACGGCATAAAAACTGCCCCGCTGCAGGGCATTGATAATGTTTTGAAGAATATAATTAAAGGATTCTATCAAAGGTTCCATTCACCGACTCCTGTTGAATTGGATCACTGTTGCAGACCTTTTGGGTCTGCAACAGCTTTAACACATTTTATTGGTTGGGATCGTCACACATCAGGGGCAGCTGGAGCCGTAAAATTCATATTCGCCCTGATGGTTGATTCTGACGATAACGGCACATTTGATGGGATCGCCTTCTTCGGTAAAGGTCATTTTACCGGTAATGCCGTCAAAATCCTTGATTTGGGCCAGAGCGTCTCTGACCGCTTCCCGGTCTTTTTCGATTTTTCCGGTGAGTTTGCCGGCATCTTGAATCGCCTGCTGGGCTAAGCGAAGCGCATCCCAGGTCAAAGCGGCGACATCGTCGGGGATATAGCCATAGGTTTTTTCATACCGGTCGATAAAGGCTTTGGTGGCACCTTTGGCACCGGCGGCTGCGTAATGGGAGGAAAAGAACAGCCCGTAGCAGTCTTCACCGCACAATTCAATGGTTTCAGCCGATCCCCAGGAATCAGAACCCACAATGGGTCCGGTCCAGCCCAGGTTTTTGGCCTGGCTGACGATCAAAGGCACTTCATTGTAATACTGGGGCGTGAACAGAACCTCGGCACCGGATTTAACGATTTTGGTAAGCTGGGAGGAGAAATCCGTGTCCTTGGTGGTGAAGCTTTCATAGGCCACCACACTGCCGGCCCCGTGTTTGTCTTCCCAGGCCTGTTTGAACACCTCTGCCAGTCCTTTGGGATAGTCGGACGCCACATCATACAGTACGGCCGCTTTGGTGAAACCGAATTCTTCCGTGATGAAATTGGCGACCACAGGTCCCTGGAACGGATCCAGAAAGCAGCCCCTAAACACATAAGGCCGGTCCAGGGTCGTGCTGGGGTTGGTGGACCAGGGGCTGATCATCACGGTTTTATACTTGTTGGCCACCTCACCGGCCGGCACGGCCTGTTTGGAGGATTGCGGTCCCACAATGGCCAGGACATCATCCTGAGTGATCATTTTGGTGTTGGCCTTGACAGCGGATTCCGCCTTGGACTCATTGTCCTCGATGACCAGTTCCACTTCGTACTTTTTACCGCCCACTTCCAGTCCCCCGGCGTTTTCGATGTCTTCCAGCCACATCTGAGCCGCGTATTTGCTACCTTCACCCACCTTGGGGATATCCCCGGTCAGCGGGGCATTGATACCGATTTTGATAATGGTTTTTCTGGCACTAAAGGCCAGAGACGAGAACATCATGGCCGCACAAAAGGCCACCACTGTTAGAACAGCAATTTTCCTCATAATACCTCCTGAAACTGAAATAAGGTTAACGATTCATTGATTCCAAAGGTCAGTTGAAAAATGGAATCAACCAATCACTGAGCGAAACATAAATAAACTCTATATGTAAAATTCCGGATGAAGTAAAGAAATAATATGAAATTTTGTCAAAGAAATTTTCATCAAATTCAGATGGTTTATCGGGTTGATTTAGGAATCAATTAATATTATAACCCCTGAATTATAAATTTTATAATCCTGTCAATCAAAATATGGGAAAATACTGTTTCAGATGGACGAAAGACAGGTAACCGTAATTGAAGGAAAATCAATGAAAAAAGCCTCGATACGTGGTACGGGCATGTATGTGCCCCCCCATGTGGTGACCAATCGCGATCTTGAAAAAATGATGGATACCTCGGATGAATGGATCCGCCAGCGAACCGGGATCAAGCAGCGGTACTGGATCAATGAAGATTGCGGCGCGTCCGACTTGGGCGCTGAAGCGGCCCGCATGGCCTTAGACAATGCCGGATGGCAGGCAGAGTATCTGGATTTCATCATATTTGCCACTTTGAGTCCGGATATCATGTTTCCGGGTTCCGGATGCCTGATGGCAGGCAAACTGGGCCTGAATAAAACCCCGGTACTGGATATCCGGCAACAATGCACCGGTTTTTTATATGGTCTGGCTACAGCAGATTCCTATATCAAGTCCGGCCTTGCCAACCGTGTGCTGCTGGTGGGCGGGGAAGTGCATTCATCGGGCCTGGATAAAACCACCCGGGGACGGGATGTGACCGTGATATTCGGGGACGGGGCCGCCGCCGTCTGTTTGGAAGGGGTAGATACGGATGACAACGTGGGATTGCTGGCATCGGCCCTGCATGCAGACGGCAATCATGCGGATTCTTTGATGACGGAACTGCCGGCATCCCGGTTGATGCAGCGCATACCTCCCGGGCTTCCCTTTGATGATCCCCGGTATTATCCGGTCATGGATGGACCGGCGATTTTCAAGAAAGCCGTCAGAATGCTGCCCAAGGTCACCCACGAAGCCCTGGAAAAAGCAAACATTTCTCTGGACGAGATCGATCTGGTGGTACCGCATCAGGCCAACAAGCGGATCAACGAGGCCTATGGTCAGTTCATGAAACTGGATCCGTCCAAAATATTCCATAACATCGAAAAATACGGCAACACCACGGCGGCCAGCATTCCTCTGGCCCTTCACGAGGCCATGGCCCAAGAGCGGGTGGGCAAATCCGGGGACACGGTGCTGTTTCTGGGGCTGGGTGCCGGCCTGACCTGGGGGGCGTCCATCTATCGGTTTTTTTAATCGATTCGGCCGTTGAAAAGCGCTTTGAGATAAAATGCCGTGACCGGGTCCGGTGGTGTGCCGCCGGAAGGGGTCCCGGCATTTTTTTCTGCCATCTGACGGCGAATTCCGGATGCCAGTATTTTACCCAGTTCCACCCCGAACTGGTCAAAGGGATTGATGTTCAGCATAAATCCTTCAAACACGGTCCGGGCTTCATAAAAAGACAACAGCAGCCCCACGCTTTCCGGGGTGAGATCGGGAATCACCACCAGAGATGACGGCCGGTTTCCGGAAAAGGATCGGGCCGGGTCTTCATGGTCCCGGCCTTTGGCCAGCGCCTGTGTCTGGGCAATGAGGTTGGCCCACAGTTCCTGGTGATTGAACACCCCTTTGGATGTGACCTGGTCTCCGGTATAACCCGGTTTGAGCACCCCGATGAATTCCACGGGAAATGCCGGGCCCTGGTGGGCCAGCTGGAAAAATGAATGCTGGGCATTGGTGCCGGGTTCTCCGAAAACAATACTGCCGGCCGGGCAGGGCAGGGGTGTACCGTGAATGTCCACGCTTTTACCCAGGCTTTCCATGTACACCTGCTGGACATGGGGGGGCAGTTTGGACAGGGCGCTGGAATAGGGAATGATGGCCTGGGCCGAGTATTTCAGTATCTGAATATTCCAGATGCTGATTAACGCAGCGGTCAAAGGGATGTTTTCCTGCACCGGGGCCTGAAAGGCATGGCGGTCCATTTGGGCGCAACCGATCAGAAACTGTTCAAATGTGTCATATCCGAATGCCAGGCTCAAAGGGACCCCGCCCACAGCAGAAGACACGGAATATCGTCCCCCGATGAAATCAAACATGTAAAAGCTGGCCCGCACGGGATTGGACGGATCATCCCCGGGGCTGCCTTTGGCCGTGATGGTCACCAAATGATCTTCAGGGTTCAGGTGGTGGCGGTTCAAAAACGCCTGAACCTGGGTCAGGTTGGCCATGGTTTCCGTGGTGGTATAAGATTTGGACACAATGATCCACAAACAGGTGTCCGGTTCGATCCGAGTGAGGATCTGCCCGAAATTGTCAATGTCCACATTGGACAGGAAATGTAAATTTATTTTGGGGTGCCGGCCGGGTTTCAGGGCTTTGTAAACAAATTCACAGCCCAGATAGGAGCCGCCGATTCCCACGATAACGGCATCCGTGAATTTTTTTTTCCGGGTTCCGGTGATGCGGCCTTTGTGCACATCCTGTGAAAAAATGCGGATGTTTCGAGCCACTGTCCGGATATCACTGAGAATCTGGGTGTTTTCCGGTTTCAGGCCGGAATCCAGAAATCCCCGGGCAGCCGTGTGCAGTGCGGCCCTTTTTTCCGTGGGGTTGACGGGATTGCCGGCCGCCATTTGGACAAACATCTCTTTGGCACGGGTTTCGCCGGCCAGGGTGTTCAATGTCTGTCTGACACTATTGTCCAGTCGCTGCCGGGAAAAATCATAAAAAAAACCGGGAATGTTCAGGGAAAAATCGGTCAGACGGCAAGGATCTTTGATCAGGTGTTTTAAATGAAATTCCGGCGTATTCATCCGGCTGGCGTGTGTTTTCAGTGAGTTGAAACTGTCTGAATCATACATGTCTGAAATTTCCTTTGCAGCATTCAAGATGATTTTGAATCCTCTTAATGGTATCTGCCTGTCGGTGAATTGTAAATCAGTATTTTTTAGATATGTAAAAACAATGTGTAATAAGAAAATTTTGGCGTGAGAATCAATTATATATTGACAGGGGACTGTCCGGACGATTAATAGTGAATGCCATGAAATCGAATCATGAACCTATCAAGGAAAAACTGCGGGCCAAAGGGGTGGTCATGCCCAATCCGGAATCCGTTTATGTGGCCGATGATGTGGACATAGACCGGATTTCCGGCAATGACATTACCGTGTTTCCCGGATGCCGGATTACCGGTTCCCGGACATTGATTCTGCCCGGAACCCGGATCGGGTATGAAGCACCCGTGACCCTGGAAAACTGTCTGGTGGGAAAAAATGTCCGGCTCAACGGCGGATTTTTCCAGGAGGCCGTGTTTTTAGGGGATAATGTATTTGGATCCAATGCCCATGTGAGAACCGGAACCATTCTGGAGGAACAGGCATGTGCGGCCCATGCTGTGGGGCTCAAACAGACCCTGTTGTTTCCGTTTGTCACTTTGGGCAGTTTGATCAATTTCTGTGACTGTTTCATGGCCGGCGGCACCAGCCGGAAAAATCACTCTGAAGTGGGATCTTCGTTTGTTCATTTCAATTACACACCCAACCAGGACAAAGCCACCCCGTCCATGATGGGCAATGTGCACCAGGGCGTGATGCTGGATCAGCCGCCTGTTTTTCTGGGCGGGCAGGGGGGACTGGTGGGGCCGGTGCGGATCGGATTCGGATGCCTGACCGGGGCCGGGTCCATCGTCAGAAAGGATGAGGAACGACCCAATTGGATGATTCTGGCCGGAAACACCCGGTCGGTGTCTTTGCCCAGACGGTCCGGTGTGCATCCCGGTGCGGTCCGGATCTTTAATCACAACATCAAATATCTGGCCGGTCTGGCCGCGCTCCATGCCTGGTATGTCCATGTGCGTCCCGTATTTGCCCGTGATCCCCTGTCCAGGGAACTGATATCAGGACTTCAAAAAACACTGGTTCAAAGTATGGGCGAACGGATTCGTCAGCTGGAAAAATTCTGTGATACATTAAAGACGTCCCGCCCCCATGACCGGATTCTGGCAACCATGGAAACGGTGGGCCAATATATAGATCAGGTCCTGGATTCGCCAAAACTGTCTGCTTCCGGAGAAACCCTGGTGTCATGGCTGAATAACCAAATCACCCAACATGACACCGATTATATTACAGCGATTCAGAGTCTGCCCCGGGAAATCAAAACACAGGGGTCCCACTGGCTTTTGAACATAGAAACAACCTTGCTGGATCTTTTGACGGTCTGAAAAATTTTTAGGATAACTTTATATGACACGATTGTTTGGCACAGACGGCATCCGGGGTCGGGTCAACACCCCGCCCATGACCTGTGAAACCGCACTTAAAACCGGCCGGGCCGTGGCCCTGATGGCCCGGGATCTGGGACAACACCAGGTGGTGATCGGCAAAGACACCCGGATTTCCGGAGACATGCTGGCATCCGCGTTGGCTGCCGGTGTGGCATCCGCCGGTGTCACCGCATGCCTGGCCGGTGTGATTCCTACCCCCGGGGTGGCATATCTGGCCGCGTCCATGGAACATGTCGGGGCCGGAGTGATGATTTCAGCTTCCCACAATCCGTTTTATGACAACGGCATAAAAATTTTTCAAAAAGGCGGCATCAAGCTGACCGATGACCAGGAAACGGTTCTGGAAGCAGTGATTCATGATCCTGAAGGGTCTTCAGAAGATACTGTCGGAAAAATTTTACATCTATCAGACAGTCTGGAAAGATATGCCCGGTTTCTGCTGGACCGGTTTCCCTTTAAAAAACTGTCCCCCCGCATCCGGGTTGTGGTGGATGCTTCCAACGGGGCCGCCAGTGATATCTGTCATCAGGTGTTCAATGATGCGTTGTTTGATGCCGTGTTCATCCATGATGAACCGGACGGGTTCAACATCAACAAAGATTGCGGATCCCAGCATGTTCAGGACCTTCAAAAACTAGTGACGACCCGGAAAGCGGATATCGGGATCGCGTTTGACGGGGACGCGGACCGGATGATCGCCGTGGATGAAACCGGCGGTATCATCACGGGGGACCGGATTCTGGCCATTTGTGCCGGACATGCCAAAAAAAAGAATCAGCTGCCAAACAACCGGGTGGTCAGCACGGTGATGAGCAATATCGGTCTGACCCGGGCCCTGAATGCGATGGGTATCACCCATATCCGGACCGGGGTAGGGGACCGTCAGGTCCTGGCTCAAATGCAGGAGACCGGCGCGGTGATGGGCGGGGAAGATTCCGGGCACATGATTTTTCTGGATGATCATACCACAGGAGACGGTCTGTTGTCAGCGCTGCGGTTGATAACGGTCATGGCGGAAACCGGCCGACCGTTGTCGGATCTGGCATCTGTGATGCAGGTGTTTCCCCAGGTATTGAAAAATGTAAAAGTGGATGCGTCCCGACCCGATTTTATGCAGATCCCCGGGATTTCCGAAGTTATTGAAGCCGTATCGTCCCGCCTGGGAGAAAACGGGCGGGTTCTGGTGCGGTACTCCGGCACCCAGCCGTTGCTGCGGGTCATGGTGGAGGGCCCGGACAAAGCGTTAACCCTGGCCGGATGCGACCAAATCTGCCAGGCCATTCACGCACATATCTAAAAAAAATCAGGGCCTGTTATCTGCGGGGATATCAGGCCCTGATTTGTATGTTCAACAATATCGTCTGACCGTCAGGTTATTATTCTCTGGCAACACCCAAAAGATGCATCAGGTGGATGAACAAGCCCATGAAATCCAGATACAGGCTCAACGCACCCATGATTGCGCCTTTGCGGACCATGGCACCCGAAGCGTTGTCCGGAAGGGTGACCGCCATGTTTTTCAGTTTCTGGGTGTCATACGCGGTCAGGCCGGTAAAAATCACCACGGCAATCATGGAAATAATGGTCTGCATCATGGTGGAGCCGATGAAAATGTTCACGACCATGGCAATGATAATGCCGATCAGTCCCATCATCAGAAACTGGGCCATGCCGGTGAGATCTTTTTTGGTCACCATGCCGTAGACACTGGCCGCACCAAAGGTGGCCGCACAGATGAAAAAGGTGGATACAATGGATGCTGACGTATAAATCAGAAAAATCGGGGTGAGTACGACCCCATAGGCCACAGTCAATGCTACATACAGACCCGTGGCCGTACTGGCCTGAATTTTCTGAATCCGTGCGGACAGAAACCCGCATAAAATAATGAGTCCGATAAACAGAACAATGGGCATCACCGGGTTCCCGTAAAACGCCTGAAGCAGCACAGGACTGCGGGAGACGAAAAAGGACGTGAACCCGGTTAAAACCAGTCCGATGGTCATCCAGTTGTAAACGCTCCGGATAAAGGTGTTCACCTTTACCATGGAAGTGGTTTGTGCAAATGTGGAATTCATGATTTCCTCCAAAAAAATTTTTCAGGTTAATAACATTTCGATTACACGCAATATAACATGAAAGGGGGGAATTTCAAGGTTATTGTTTGGTCATGTTGTCGATTTTGCAGGGGATCTCACAGATTTGACCGGATACGCTCAAATCTGTGAAAAATATAAAAGTTAACATAATATATATTATCAGACACTGTATTAGATTGTGTAATTGAACATCCAGTACCTGGATCCGGGTCATGTCCGGAACCCGGTGTTGACTTTTCGTTTGGATTTATTCTATATATAAAGATTTGAATTTGCAGGAACAAATACCGATGCCGGACCATGAAACCACACATATATACTCGGTGTCACACTTGACCCGGGAAATAAAAACCTTGCTGGAGGAACAGTTCCCGTTTGTCTGGATCACCGGAGAAATATCCAACTGTGCCACACCGGCTTCCGGGCATTCCTATTTTTCTTTGAAAGATGATCAGGCAATGATCTCCGGGGTGATGTTTAAAAATCAGAAACGCAATTTGAAATTCGCGCTGGAAAGCGGACTGAAAATCATGGGCCTGGCCCGGGTATCCGTGTATGAGCCCCGGGGCACCTATCAATTGATCTTTGAACACATGGAACCCGAAGGTGCCGGATCCCTGCAAAAAACTTTTGAACAGCTGAAAAATAAACTGGGAGATGAAGGACTGTTTGATGCGGTCCATAAACAGCCGATTCCGCTGCTTCCCCGAAAAATATCCATTATTACCTCAGGCACGGGTGCGGCAGTAAGGGACATTATTCATGTGTCTGAGCGCCGGTTTCCGGAATGTCGACTTGAAATCCTCCCGGTTCCGGTTCAGGGTGAGTCGGCAATTGAACAGATTGTATGTGCAATTGAACTGGTCAATCAGCGGCAGCTGTCTGATGTGATCATTCTGGCCAGAGGGGGTGGATCTCTGGAAGATCTGGCGGCATTTAATTCCGAAGCCGTTGCTAGAGCCATTTTTACATCAAAAATTCCCATCGTTACCGGCATCGGTCATGAAACCGATTTTACCATTGCCGACTTTGTGGCGGATGTGAGGGCCCCTACCCCGTCCGCCGCCGCTGAACTGACAGTGCCTGAAAAAAAATATCTGAAACAGCAGATTGATGACATGCATTTGGACCTTTTATCCATCATGACCCGGATGATGACCTTTTATCATCAAAAAGTGGATGATCTGCACGGTCGGTTGAAAAGTCCGGTTCAGATCATGAATATGTTCAAGCAAACCATGGTATCTCTCTGTCTGCGGATGCACCAGGCCTTGCAGCGCCAAATATTTCATGACAAAGACAAACTGGTCTGGATAGGTCAGGCATTGAATGGGACGGTTCCTGACATCAGGTTTTCCAGAAAACAGGTGCTGGAACGGCATCATCAGCTTTTTCGAGCGATGGAACATTGCATCATCCAGAAAAACAATCGGATCCAGCACACGGCCTCAACCCTGAAAGCCTTGAATCCGGCATCGGTGTTGAACCGGGGGTACAGCATTGCGCGAACCCTGCCGGATAAACAAGTGATCCTGGATGCCGGGACGGTGAATGTTCAGGATCCCATTGAAATAATTTTAGCCCAAGGACGTGTTTTGACACGCGTGGAGAAGACAATTCATGGCAAAGACCACATTTGAAACCGCATTAAAACAGTTGGAATCTATTGTCAAGGAAATGGAATCCGGTGATCTGGCTTTGGAACAGGCATTGAAAAAATATGAAACCGGCATTGAAAAGGTCCGGTACTGCATGGATATTCTTGACAGTACAGAGAAAAAAATTACCCAGCTGACCCGGGATCTGGATGGTTCCATCAAGGAAACCCCCTTTGACCATGAGTGAATCCGGATTTGATATTACTGCTTTCTTGACAACACACCAGCAACGGGTGAATGAGTGTCTGGAACGTATTATGGCATCGTTTGATCCGAAAAAGGAACTGGTTCAGGCCATGGGCCATTCTCTGATGGCCGGGGGAAAGCGGCTGCGCCCGGTACTGGCCGTGGCGTCAGCCCGGGCCTGCGGCAAAGACGATCGACTGGCCCTGCCCGCTGCCTGTGCGCTGGAGATGATTCATACCTATTCGTTGATTCATGATGATCTGCCGGCCATGGATGATGATGACCTGAGACGGGGGAAGCCGACCTGCCATAAAAAATTTTCCGAACCCACGGCCATTCTGGCCGGCGATGCCCTGCTCACCCATGCTTTTTTTATCCTGTGCCATCCTCAAGACCTGTTTGATCCCGTGCCTGAACCTGAGATTCTGCTGGAACTGGGCGGGCTCATTGCTTCTGCCGCCGGGGTCAACGGCATGGTTGAAGGACAGATGCTGGACATGCAGTCCGAATCCCTGGCAATCGATGTGGGGTCAGATGGCGGCAAAGGGAATAAAAAAGATCTGTTGACCCATCTTATACACATGCATGAGTTGAAAACCGGGCAGATGATTGTGGCCAGTGTGACAGCCGGAGCCGTCAGCGTTGGATCGCCGCAGCAACGGATATCGGATCTGGCCGCTTACGGCACTTACCTGGGCCTGGCATTCCAGGTCATGGATGACATTTTGAACGTGGCAGGGGACCCTGAAAAAATGGGGAAAGCAGCCGGATCTGATCTGCAAAGAGATAAGTTGACTTTTCCGGCCATCCTGGGACTGGAACAATCCAGGATTTATGCCGGACAATTGATTGATCAGGCCCTTGAGACCATTGACCGGTTTGACGACCAGGCCGACCCGCTTCGGGCCATCGCCCGGTATGTGATCACCCGGGATCGTTGAACCATGACAAAAAAAACGACCATTATAAGTGAACCTATTTTTGATACCCTTAATACCATACAGGATGATTCCAGGTATATTATGACGACAAACAACCCCATGGCGCTGCTCAACAGAATTCACGCCCCTGAAGACTTCAATCGTCTGACCCGGGATCAGCTGCCGGACCTTGCCCGGCAGATCCGGCAGCGGATCATTCAGGTGGTGTCTGAAAACGGCGGCCATCTGGCATCCAGCCTGGGGGCCGTGGAACTGACCCTGGCCATTCATTATGTGTTTGATCTGCCCAAAGATACCCTGATATGGGATGTGGGGCACCAGGCCTATGCCCACAAACTGATCACCGGCAGAAATTGGCAGTTCGACACCCTGCGTCAGTACAAAGGCATCTCCGGATTTTCCAAAATCAAGGAAAATCCGTGTGACGGTTTCACCGTGGGCCATTCCTCCACATCCATTTCAGCCGGACTGGGCATCAGTTGTGCCAAATATCTGAACCGGGATGATTCCCATGTGATTTCAGTGATCGGGGACGGATCCATGACCGCTGGTCTGGCCTATGAAGGAATGAACCAGGCCGGTGATCTCAAGCGCAAGCTGATCGTGATCCTCAATGACAATGACATGTCCATTTCACGCAATGTGGGGGCCCTGTCCTCTTACCTGAGCCGGACTTTTTCCGCCAAATATCTTCAGACCCTGCGCAATCAGTTCGGTGCTTTTTTAAAGTCACTGCCCAAAATCGGGGAAGATATCTATCAGATCGCGAAGCGGTCCGAAGAATCCTTTAAAACATTTGTCACCCCGGGCATGCTGTTTGAGGCCTTTAATTTTGATTATTTCGGTCCCATCAACGGCCACAATCTGGATCATCTCATTGACATCCTGGACAATATCAAAAATACGGCCGATTCTCCCGTGCTGCTCCATGTGACCACGGTCAAGGGCAAAGGATATGCACCGGCGGAAAAAAATCCCGTATATTTCCACGGGGTGGGGTCTTTTGCCGTGGACACGGGAAAAGCCAACGGATCCGCTGCCAAAGTGCCCACCTATACCCAGGTGTTCGGAGACCAGATGGTCAAGCTGGGAGACACCCATCCCGAACTGGTGGCCGTGACCGCTGCCATGCCCGAAGGCACCGGATTGATGGATTTTTGCAACCGTTTTCCGGACCGTTTTTTTGATGTGGGCATTGCCGAGCAGCATGCCGTGACCTTTTCCGCCGGCCTGGCCGTCAAGGGAATCCGGCCGGTGGTGACCATTTATTCCACCTTTCTCCAGCGGGCCTATGACCAGATACTTCATGATGTGTGCATCGATGCCCACCCCGTGGTGTTCGCCCTGGACCGGGGCGGAATTGTGGGGGAAGACGGCCCCACCCATCACGGCCTGTTTGATTTCGCCTATCTGCGGCCCATGCCCAATATGACGGTGATGGCGCCCATGGATGAAAACGAACTGGCCCGGATGCTGACAACTGCGGTGCAGCATGACGGACCTATTGCCCTGCGCTATCCCCGGGGCCGGGGGACGGGCGTTCCCGTGGCAGAACCTGTCAAGCCCCTGGAGATCGGAAAAGCCAAAGTCTTGTGTGACGGCGACGATCTGCTGATCATCGCCATCGGCACGGGTGTGCAGCAGGCCTTGAAAGCCCGGGAAATTCTGGCAACTGAAGGCATTTTTGCCACTGTGATCAATGCCCGGTTTGTCAAGCCGCTGGATCAGACATTGCTGCTGGCCAAAGCGGCCGGGCTCAAACGCATCATCACGGTGGAAGAACATGTTCTGGCCGGCGGATTCGGATCTGCGGTCCTGGAACTGTTCATGGACCACGGACTGACGGATCTGCATGTCAAGCGTATCGGTATTGATGATTGTTTTGTGGAACACGGTCCCCAGGCAGTCTTGAAAAAAGAATACCAGATTGACGCAAATGCCGTGGCAGCTGCAGCACGGGAGCTGCATGGCAGCAGATAGAAAAATCGATCGAATCCGCCTGGACCAGCTGCTGGTGGACAACGGGCTGGTGGGCTCCAGAACCCGGGCCAGGGCCGTGATCATGGCCGGAAAGGTTCTGGTGAATGATCAGCCGTGTGACAAACCCGGATCCCGGGTGGATTCCCGGGCTGACATCCGCTTGAAAATCCCGGATCATCCCTATGTCAGCCGGGGGGGACTGAAACTGGAAAAAGCGTTGACCACATTTTCTGTGGATGTCACAGACAACGTCTGTCTGGATATCGGGGCATCCACGGGTGGGTTCACCGACTGCCTGCTCCGGTTCGGGGCCAGGCAGGTATATGCCGTGGATGTGGGGTATGGACAACTGGCCTGGTCTTTGCGCAGTGATACCCGGGTGACTGTCATTGAACGCACCAATATCCGGTACATGCCTTGGGAAACCATCGGCCGGCCGGTGGACCTGGTGGTGGCGGACACATCGTTTATCTCTTTGAAAACCGTGATCCCGGCGGCGGAGAAATTCATGGGGGATGACACCCGGGTGATTGCCCTGATCAAACCCCAGTTTGAAGCAGGAAAACAACATATCGGCAAGGGGGGTGTTGTCAAGGATTTGAAAATCAAGGAACAGGTGGTGGCGGATATCTCACAGTTCTTTTCAGACCGGGGATATGCGGTGCAGGGTGTGGTCCCCTCCCCTGTTCCGGGACCGAAAGGAAATACCGAATTTTTGATTTCCTTGATTTTCCAAATGCATTGAAAAAAACACTGTTATTTTTATTTAAATTTTATTATTTAAATGAGGACTTTTTTATTAATCGTATAAAGGAGCAGTAATGAGCGAAGACATCAAAACCATGAGAAATGTGGCTTTTGCAGGCCATGGAGGTGCGGGCAAGACAACTCTTGCTGAGGCTATGCTTTTCAAACTGGGCATGACCACCCGGCTGGGCAAGGTGGAAGAAGGCAACACGGTCATGGATTTTCAGCCCGAAGAAATCAAAAAACAGCAGAGCATCAACACCTCTTTTATCAAATACACCCACAACAAACACATTGTTACATTGATGGATACCCCGGGTGATCAGAATTTTTTCTCATCGGCCAAAACCTGTTTTCCTGTGGCCGATGCCATGGTCTTTGTCATTGACGGTGTGGGGGGGCCTTCCGCCATGACTGAAGAGGCGGCAGCCTCAGCTCTGGAATACAATTTGCCCGGACTGGTCATTGTCAACAAACTGGATCGGGAACGATCTGATTTTGCCAC
This sequence comes from Desulfotignum phosphitoxidans DSM 13687, assembly GCF_000350545.1. GTDB lineage: Bacteria > Desulfobacterota > Desulfobacteria > Desulfobacterales > Desulfobacteraceae > Desulfotignum > Desulfotignum phosphitoxidans. The sequence continues at coordinate 340,472 of NZ_APJX01000005.1, read as the reverse complement.
CTGTCTGGATGCCTGCAACGTTTCGTTGAAAAAGAAAATCATTCCTATCTGTTATCCCATCGGCTCGGAAGCCGGATTCAAGGGACTGGTCAACATTATCACCAACAAAGCGTATGAATATGATGCCGACGGCAAAGCCACTCAGATCGATATTCCTTCGGATATGGCTGATGATATGGCTGTTGTCAAAGAAGAGTTCATAGAAAATATCGCGGAACTCAATGATGACCTTTTGGAAAAATACCTGGAAGGTGAGGAACTGTCTGAAGAAGAAATCAAAACCGCTTTCCGGAAAGGGGTTTCCGATGCCCAGTTCTATCCCGCCATTTGTACCTCAGCCGTGAAAATGATCGGCATCGACATTGTACTGGATTTCATCAATACCTATATGCCCTCTCCCCTGGACCGAGGCGACTGGATCGCCAAAGACAGTGACGGACAGGATGTTACAGTGTCTCCGGATCCGGATGCGGAATTCTGCGGAGTTGTTTTCAATACCATAGTGGATCCTTATGCCGGCCGTCTGTCCCTGTTCCGGGTTATTTCCGGCACCCTGGGCAAAGAAGGCAATTTTCTGAATGTGACCAAAGATACCAAGGAGCGGTATTCCCAGCTGCTGGAAATCGCGGGCAAAGAGCAGAAAACCATTACATCGGCGGTGCCTGGGTCCATTGTGGCAGTGGCCAAGCTGAAATCCACTTTAACCGGCGATACCCTGACCGGGGGAAAACAGATTCAGATTCCGGCCCCGGCCCCCATGCCGCCGGTCATTTCCTTTGCCATTTCTCCCAAATCCAAAAACGATGAAGACAAGATCCACGAGGCCATTCGAAAAATTCTTCAGGAAGACTCGGGTCTTGAACTCAAGCGGGATGAAGAAACCCGGCAGACCATTCTGTCCGGCAGAGGCCTGGTACACATCGAAGTGACTGCGGACAAAATTTTGCGCAAATTCAAGGTGGCCATGGATATCAACACGCCCAAGGTGGCATATCGGGAAACGTTCAAGAAAAAAATCCGGGTCCAGGGAAAACACAAGAAACAATCGGGTGGTCATGGTCAGTACGGGGATTGCTGGATTGTTCTGGAGCCGCTGCCCCGGGGGACCGGTTATGAGTTTGTGGACAAAATCGTGGGCGGTGTGATTCCCAGAAATTATATCCCCGCAGTCGAAGCCGGTATCAGAGAAAGCTCCAAATACGGGATTCTGGCAGGTTTCCCCTGTGTGGATTTCCGCACCACCCTGGATTTTGGATCTTATCACTCGGTGGACTCTTCGGAAATGGCCTTTAAAACAGCCGGTTCCATTGCGTTCAAAGCAGCGGCCAAAGATGCCAAACCCGTGCTGCTGGAACCGATCATGAAGGTATCGGTCAAAGTGCCGGATGCCAACACCGGTGATATCATGGGGGATCTCAACTCCCGCCGGGGCCGGGTGCTGGGCATGGATTCCGAAGATGACAAACAGATTATCAATGCACTGGTCCCCATGTCGGAAATGCTCAGATATGCCCCGGATTTGAGTTCCATGACCGGTGGCCGGGGAACGTTCACTATGGAATTCGCCCAGTATGACGAAGTACCGTCTGATCTGGCCCAGAAAATCATTGATCAGGTCAATGCAGAAAAAGAAACCAGCTGATTTGATCCTGTTTATGTGAATCTGCCCCAAAAAATCAGGGGCTTGAATACGTCGGGGAAACGATCCGGTAAAAGATTGTTTCCCCGATGTTATTTTAAACCATCAGAGCAGGTTTGGATTCAACCGGCAGCGACACCGCAGCCGGGTCCAGCAGATGGCCCAGCTCCCTTTTTCCCCCGGCTTCGGTACAATTTGGATGCGCAGCGGTTATCGGCCAGACAGTTTGAACGCAAACAATTAGAGCCGGTCACCGGTTAATCTCGCGTAGATGTCTTTGTAGGTTTGTGCCGTATTTTCAATGACTTCTTTGGGCAGTTTGGGGCCCGGCGGTGTTTTGTCCCATCCGGAATTGACCAGCCAGTCCCGGACGGTCTGTTTGTCAAAACTTTTCTGGCTGCGTCCCGGGGCATAGTCGTCCAGGGGCCAGAACCGGGAGGAATCCGGTGTGAGCACCTCGTCAATGAGAATGATTTCACCGTCCAGCACACCGAATTCAAATTTGGTGTCTGCAATGATAATGCCTTTCTCCAGGGCCATGGATGCCCCTTTGTTGTAAATTTCCAGGCTCAGATCCCTGATTTTTTCAGCGGTTTCCTTACCCAGAATATCCACGGTCTGTTCAAAGGAGATGTTGATATCATGATCCCCGACTTCCGCCTTGGTGGACGGGGTATACAAAGGGGTTGACAGTTTATCCGATTCTTTGAGACCTTGGGGCAGCTGAATGCCGCATACATGTCCGGTGGTCTGATATCCATGCCATCCGGATCCGGTGATGTAGCCTCTGACAATACATTCCACCGGCAAAGGGTCTGCTTTTTTCACCAGCATGCTGCGTTTGTCCAAGACGTCTTTGTAGGGAAGACAGGGAGCGGGATAGGCGTTCACATCCGTGGTCACCAGATGGTTTCCCACCAGATCCGCCATTTTTTCAAACCAGAACACACTGATCTGGTTCAGCACCTTGCCCTTGTCCGGAATGGGATCCGGCAGGACCACGTCAAAAGCGGACAGCCGGTCCGTGGTGACCAGCAGCAGCATATCTCCGAAATCAAAAATATCCCTGACCTTGCCCTGGCGCTTTAATGGCAGGTCTTTGAATTGTGTTTCAGGGATGACCGTCATATCCAATCTCCTTAAATTTTTATTCATCACAAGGTTCAATTTTTCAAAAAATCATTTATATCATGGATTGTTTTTTTTTTCCATCACACATAAACCAAAATTTATTTCCATGCCCGGGGATCGCTTGACGTATGTCTGTGTTCATATTATTGTAAACTAAATTTTTTTCTGGGATCCAGAAGGTTGCTGCACAATTGTAAGGAGCTTTATGAAAATACACGGGTTGATCGTGTTTGTCTGCCTGGCAATGGCTGTTTATAAGCCTGTGTCTGCCGGAGAAACAGCGCATTATACGTTAAATGATCTATGCCGGGCCGCCAATGAGAATGCGGAACAAATCAAAATTGCTGAACAGGATGTGATGATCGCCCGTCAGGAAAAACAGCGGGCCAGATCGGTTTTGATTCCCCGGGCCACTGCATTCGGCAGCTATACCCGGTACAAGGATACCGACGTGTTTTCTCCGAACACGGCATCGGCCGGTATCCGGCTTAACCAGTCCTTTACGCTGAACGGCAGGGAACTGATTGCCTATGACGTGGCCAAAAAAGGCATTGAAACCAATGCCTATACCCTGGAGGCCCTTCGGTCATCTTATCTGCTTGAAGTGGCTTTGGCGTATTTTGACGCGCTGGAGGCCAAACGCATGCTGGAAATCGCCCAGGCGGATGTTGAGCGGTTACAGACCCACAAACAGGCGGTTGAAGAAAAACTGCGGGTCGGCAGTGTTACCAGAACGGATCTTTTCCGGGCGGAAGCGGAATTGTCCCGGGCAAAATCAGACCGGGAGACAGCACAAAACAGTGTGGTTCAAACCAGGGCGTATATTGTCCGGATCACTGGGATTGACACAAAATTTTCCATTTCCGAAACCGATATCCAGGCCAGAGACCCAATCGAACCGTCTCTTGCGCAGATCCAGTCCCAGGCGCTGGCAAACCGGTTTGAGATCAAGTCTGCTCAGAAAAACCTGGAAATCACCGACCAGACCATCCAATATGAAAAAGGAGAATACTGGCCTCAACTGAATTTGGAAACCGGATACCGCAAATCAGATGTTTCCTATGGCAGTTCCATTATTGGCATGAACACAGGCTCCAGTAATGAAGAAGCCTATGCCCTGGCGGAACTTCAATTCACCTTGTTTGACGGCGGGTTGAGAAGGGCTCAGATCCGACAGGCCGAAGCAAAGCGAAATCAGGCCGACCAGATGTTGAACCAGGCCCGAAACGATATTATACTGGAATCCAGGGTGGCATTTTCCGAGTATGAAACCGCCCAAAAAACGTTGATCAACCTGGCGGATGAACTGACATCTGCCCGGGAAAATTATCAGGCCGTTCAGATGCAGTACCAGTACGGCATGGCGGATATCGTTGATATGATGGATGCAAACACCCTTTTGGTACAATCCGAACGCCGGATATCCAATGCCCGGTATGCCCTGTATCAGACCATGTACCGGTTGTTTTATACCCAGGGAAAGTTGCCGGCTCACGTGCTTGAATGATATAACCTTAAATAAAAATATGTAAAGGAGTTATTTGTATGTATGAGATTATCGCCAATCCTGAAGACTATCAGATCGACCATTTGATCAACGGCACCGGCAATGCCGGTATTGAACTGACCCGGGACGAACGGGATAAATGGGCGACTGAAATTGTGAATTTCAGTGAGAAATTGACGGAATTTTCCAAAAAATCAGGGGAGCTGGCCAAACTGCTGCAATCCGATGAAAAAATTTCCGCTACCCAGGCATCATTGAAAACCTTGAAGATTCAATTGTTTGCCATCAATGATGCCCTGAACTCCGCCTTGACCATTGCCGACCGGCTGGAGTCTGATATTGTTCATAAATAACCGGCTGTCATAACAGCGTTTTTTGACGCAGCACATGGTCTGTGAGTACCAGCGCGAGCATGGACTCACAGACCATGTTGATTCGGGGAACAGCACAGATGTCATGCCGGCCCCGGGTGGAGATGACAGCGGGACGTCCATCCTGGTCCAGGGTTTTCTGATCCAGCCGGATGGAGGGAATCGGTTTGACATGCACCCGGACAATGATGGGTTCTCCGGTGGAAATGCCTGCCAGAATTCCCCCGCTGTGATTGGACAGAAACCCGGTCTCATCCATGGAATCATTGTTTTCAGAACCGGTCATGCCGGGCGCGTTGATACCGGAACCGATTTCCACCGCTTTGACGGCACCGATGCCCATCATGGCTTTGGCAATGTCGGCATCCAGTTTGTCAAACACCGGATCACCGATGCCGGCCGGCACATGCACCGCCCGGATTTCCACCACACCGCCCAGGGAATCCCCCTGTTTTTTCACTGATGCAATGTGCGCGGCCATGGCCCGGGCCGCTGCCATATCCGGACACCGCAGTTCATTTTTTTCAATGGCATCGGCATCAAATTGCTGCATGGCAATGCCGCCGATCGCCCGGGTAAAACTGTCGATTTTCACCCCGTGCCGGTCCAGAATTTTTCGGGCCACAGCTCCGGCCGCCACCCGGGCTGCGGTTTCCCGGGCCGATGCCCGGCCCCCGCCCCGGTAATCCCGAATGCCGTATTTTTTCTGGTAGGTAAAATCCCCGTGTCCGGGCCGGTACAGATTTGCAATATCTGAATAAGCACTGGATTTGGCATCCTTGTTCTGAATGAAAACAGTCAAGGGCGTGCCTGTGGTCCGGCCTTGAAACACGCCGGACAGGATCACTGGATGGTCCGGTTCTTTGCGCCGGGTGCCGCCGACCCCCTGCCCGGGTCTGCGTTTATCCAAATCCGCCTGAATCATGGATTCATCCAGACGCAGTCCCGGCGGGCATCCCTGGATCACCACCCCGATACCCGGACCATGGGATTCACCGAAAGTGGTGATGTGAAATGCTTTGCCAAAGCTAGATCCGGACATGATCAAGTCTCCTTTTGATGATTTCTGCAATGTGCTGCGGGGGATGAACCGTGGTGTCCACGGTCATGTCCGCCAACTTTTTATAGAATGGGATTCGTTGGGCCAGGGTATCTCTGGTTTCATCCTTCAAAGACCGGGATGTGAACCGGGGCCGGGTGGCCTGTGTCTGGGGGTCTGTTTCCAGACGCTGGACAATGGTGGTCACATCTGCGGCAAGCCATATCACAAATCCGTGGGTTTTTATCAATTCCCGGTTCTCCGGTGCCAGCACCATGCCCCCGCCCGTGGCAATGACCTGGTTGTTTCCTTGCAGGACCTGTTCTAAAACTTGGGTTTCTTTTTGCCTGAAATAAGCCCATCCTCTGTCTGCCACCAGAACATCGATACTTGACCGGCAGTTGGACTCAATGCAGATATCCGTATCCACAAAATCATAACTCAGCAGATCCGCCAACAACTTTCCCACGCTTGTTTTTCCGCCGCAGCGATATCCGATGAGAATCAGATTACAGGGCATCATATACATCCCAGAACCCGGGAAAGGATTTTCCCACACAGGTTTCATTTTCAATCTGTATGCCCGGCACCTTCAGACCGGCCACGGCAAACGCCATGGCAATGCGATGATCATTGAAGGTGTGGATGACGGCCCCTTTGGGCGTACCTCCTGTCACCGAGAGCCAGTCCTCCCCCTGATCGGTCTGGATCCCCATTTTTTCAAGCTGGGATGTCACGGCATGGATCCGGTCGCACTCTTTTTCCCGCAAATGCCGGATATTGCGTATCCGGGTGGTGCCTTGGGCAAACGCCGCCACCACGGCAATGGCCGGCACGGCATCCGGAGTGTCGGACATATCCACATCCACGGCTTGCAGGTGGTGCCGGCCTTTCACAGAGATTGCCTGATTATCAAAAATCAGGTCACATCCCATTTTTTCCAGAATATGAATTTGTTTCAAATCCCCTTGAAGGGAATCCGGCCGGATATGGGCCACCCCGATTTTTTGTCCGGTAATGGCGCCGGCCGCCCAGAAATACCCGGCATTGGACAGATCGGGCTCCACCACATGGTCACCGGGGATGTATGGCTGTCCTCCGGGAATCTGGTACGTGGTGTCGTTGATGCGATAACCTGTCACCTGAAACTGTTTCATCACATCCAGGGTCAGATCGATATATGGAGAAGATACAGGCGGACCGGTCAGATCAATGGTCAACCCATGGGTCATGAACGGGCTGATCATCAGCAGGGCAGACAGATATTGACTGCTTTTTGAGCAGTCCAGCCGGGTGGTGCCCCCGTGACGGTGACCGCCCTGGATGATCACGGGGGGGAATCCCTGGTGAGATTCGGATTCCGCGCGGATTTCCAGGAGCGTCAAAGCATCCAGCAGTTCCTTCATGGGCCGGGCACACATGCGGGCATCACCGGTCAGGGTGTAAGGCGTGGTGCCGAGCCCGGCAATACCGGCTAGCAGACGCATGGAAGTGCCGGAGTTACCCAGATAGATGGGATCTGCAAACGGCACGGGATGACCGGCAAATCCGGTGACATTTACCGTGTCGGAAGAAATTTTGTCAATTTTTGCGCCCATGCAGGCCAATGCATGCAGGGTCAAACCGATATCCTGGGAGTCCAGCAGATTTCGGATACCGCAGGTGCCGCGGCACAGGGCCGCGCAGATGAGCATCCGGTGGGAAATGCTTTTGGATCCCGGCACGGTGACAATCCGGGGTAAGGGGTGTTTGGGATACAATTGTTTCATGACAGGTCCTGGTTTATTATTATTGGGTCTGAAAGTCCGGATGGGTGAGAATCGTGTGCCGCATTTTTTTTGTGTCCGGCAAAATCCCCGTCCACAGCTCAAACTGGGCCGCGGCCTGGGCAATGAACATGGTCAGCCCGTCCACCACATGACACCCTTTTTGTCTGGCCGCAGAGATCAGACGGGTTTCCAAAGGGGTATACACCACATCCATCACCAGTGTTTCAGAAGTCAGGCAGTCTTCTGGACAGGACAATACATTTTCTCCAGGGGTCATGCCCAAAGATGTGGTGTTGATGATGATATCCGGGCGAAGGTGTCTGATGGCTTCCATGGGATAAAAATCAGCGTTATAGCGGGCGGCCAGTGCCCTGCCCTTATCCTGGGACCGGTTGGTGATCAACAGGTTTCCTTTGTGCGCATGAATACCGAAAGCCACGGCCCGAGCCGCCCCCCCTGCCCCGATGATCAGCACGGTTTTGCCGGAGATCTGTACATCCTTTAACGGAGCAATGGCGGCAAAACTGTCGGTGTTGTACCCGGAAAGCACGCCGTTCTGGTTGACAATGGTGTTTACCGCACCAATGGACGAGGCTTCAGCATCGATTTTATCCAGAAAGGAGATCACTTTCTGTTTAAAGGGAATGGTCACGGAAACACCCTGAATATCAAATTGCCGGACCGCATCCATGGCTTTTTGGATATCACTGGGCGCAAACGCCAGGTACACGGCATCGATCTGATGGTCGGCAAAAGCCTGATTGTGAATCAAAGGGCTTTTGGAATGGGACACCGGGTTGCCCAGCACACAGAATAGCCGGGTATCTGCATTGACGGGTATCATGGTCATCCCTCTTTTTTGACAATAAAAGACTGGATGCGATTGCCATCCATGTCTTTGACCGTTGCCGTCCACCGGTCAATAATCACGGATTCCCCCGGTTGGGGAATCCGGTCGATCTGTTCGAGAAAAAATCCGGAAATCGTGTCGTAGCTGACGGATTCCGGGATATTGATGTCTATTTCCTTGTTCAGGTCCTCCACATTGATCCGTCCGGCCACCAGCCATTTGTTGTCCTTGAGACGTACGATGTCCGGTACCATTCGGTCGGTTTCATCAATGATCTCTCCGAAAATTTCCTCCACCACATCCTCGAGAGTTACCAGGCCGGCCACACCCCCGTGCTCATCCACCACAATGGCCATGTGACTTTTTTTGGCCTTGAATTCCTGTAGCAGTGAGTCCAGTTTCTTGGATTCGGGAATGAAATAAGGTTTTTTCATGATCGCTTTGATATCCAGGGAATCAATGGGTTCATCAGACATTGAGAGCTTCTGATAATCAGCAAACAGATTTTTGATATGCAGAATTCCGATCACATTGTCAATACTGTGTTCAATCACCGGAATCCGGGAATATCCGGTTGACAGAATGGCGGGGATGTCCAGTTTTTCCACGGTATCCACCACGAACATATCCGCCCTGGGCGTCATGATTTCACTGCAGGATGTATCATCGAATTCAAAAATATTGGTGATGTATTCTTTTTCCGCTTCCTTGATTTCCCCTTCTTCTTCCACGACCTCCACCATGGTCATGAGTTCGTCTTCGGTCACCGTATGATAGGCCGGATTGATCGATCCATACAATTTGGGAATGTAATTGAGAATCAGCACCAGAGGAAAGAAGATTCTGGACAGCCAGTACAGCGGAAAAATAACCATTCGGGCCACCAGCACATTATTCTGGGTGGCAAAAGATTTGGGAAAGATCTCTCCGAACACCAGAATCATGAGCGTCATGACCCCGGTGGCAATGCCCACGGCATTGGACTCGAAACAGGTGATGGCAATGGATGTTGCCAGAGAAGCCCCTCCGATGTTTGCCAGGTTGTTGCCGATAAGGATCGTGGTCAGCAGTGTATGGGGATCTTTTTTCATTTTTACGATCAACTGACCGGTTTTAGAACCGTCCTTGGCCACATGACAGGCTTTGATTTTTGAAATGGAAAACAGCGCGGTTTCGGATGATGAAAAAAAACCGGACAACACCAGGCAAATCACCAGCAATGTTACATTCAATGTCATCAAAATGGGTTTTTTCCTTCAAACAGAGTCAATTTTAAAATTACTTTAATAAGGTTTGGTGTGATTTGTCAAACACCCATTTTTCTTTTACCTGTTTTGGGGGCGGTTTTTTAAATCCAGAGCGATTTCAGCCGCTCTGTCAGCCGCGCCCGGTCCTCCCAGCAATTGTCTGACCGGGGCCAGTTTCTGCCGGTATTCGTTCAGGTGATCCAGCATATATAGCGCAGCAAAACGGATGTTCTCAGGCGTGGCTGCATCCTGAAGCAGTTCAGGCATCACTTCTTTGCCCATGATAATGTTTGCCAGACCGGCATAGTTTACTTTGACGACGGCCCGGGCCAAGCGATAGGTCAGATAAGACATTTTATAAACGATCACCGTGGGAATTTTACATAGCGCTGCTTCAAGGGTGATGGTGCCGGATGCGGCAATCAACATGTCCGCCTGTTCAAAGATCTGCCGGGGGTTGCCGGAAATGATGTGAAACAACTCAGGATTTCCGGCTGCAGCCACCTTTGATTCAATCATATTGAAAGGAATCGCATCTGCCGCAGAAACCAGAAACCGGACATGGGGACGATTCCCATGGATTTTACGTGCCGCATTCAGCATGGGTGTCAAAAGGGTTTGTATTTCGTTTTTTCTGGATCCGGGCAGCAGTCCGATGATCCGTTGTTTTGAAGCGTCAGTATGGGATTCAATTGATTTTTGCAACGGCACCGGATACTGATCCAGCAAAGGATTTCCCACATATGTGGCGGGGATTCCGGCTTTTTTATATATTTTTTCTTCAAAGGGAAAAATCAGCGCGGCATGATCCACCCTGTGCGTCATCTGCTTAAGGCGTGCCGGATTCCATGCCCACACTTTGGGCGTAATATAGTAAAACACGTTTGCCTGACTGTGGGTTCTGGCATGAGCAGCGGCCCTGAGATTAAATCCAGGGTAATCAACCAGTATGACAAGTTCCGGATCCAGGATCTTCAGGTGATGTTTGAAAAGATCAAACGCCTGTTTAACCGGGCGGATCTGGCGGATAACCTCTAAAAGCCCCATGGCGGACAGCTCATCAATGGAAAAAAACAGGTGAGCACCGGCTTTGGCCATACACGTGCCGCCGATACCGTAAAACTTCAGGGAGGGGTCCTGCTTGCGCATGGCAGTGATCAGGCCGGCCCCATGGACATCACCGGAAGGTTCACCGGCCAGTATCAGAACATGTCTGCCTGAATCTTTCATGGGATGTCTTGTTCCGTGAGCGCGGTAATGGCAATATGATATTCGTCTGCCAGGGCGACCATTTTTTCTCTGTCAAAAGACAGGGATTTGCCGGTTTCCAGTACCAGAGCCGTGGCACCGGATGCTGCCATGGTCCGGATGGTTTCGCATCCCGTGGCCGGCAGATCAAACCGCAGATCCTGCTGGGGTTTGGACAGCTTGATCACCACACACCCATTGCCCCGGGAAAGATCGCCTCCCCGGCGGATAGTGGCATCTGTACCGTCAATGGCTTCCACTGCCAGGACTGTGCCGTTGCTGATCACGATGCACTGGCCGATGTCCAGTTTTCCCACGGCTTTGGCCAGTTTCCATCCCTGATAAGCGTCCTGCTGTTCTGCGGAATCCAAGGGCCTTTGGGTCCAGCAGCCGGCAGGACTCAACAGTTCAGGCAGAAGAAACGTGGAGGGCCGGATCTCAATACCCTGGGTTTTCATGAGATCTGCAAACCGTGTCAAAATGGCATCGTCATGACTTCCGCCGGTTTTAAGAATAAAAGTCAATGCCTTGAAATCCGGGCGGATATCCTTGAATATACTGGTCTTTTCAATGGTTCCCAGCATCACGGCCTCGTGGACACCCTGGCGTTTGAAATATTTTACCAGCCTGGATATCTGGCCCAGATACAGCCATTGAAAGACAGATACCTCTTTGGCCAGGCCGGGGTCTGTTTCTGAAGCAAATCCGGCCGCTACCACAGAGATCCCTTTTTGGGCCGCTTTTTTTGCAAACAGCAGTGGAAACTGTCCACCGCCGGCAATCAATCCAATTTTCATGGCTTTTGTTATCGGGTTATTCCCCGGCTGGATGTGACAATAAAATTCGTAAAATTTTTCACTTCCGGAATCTGTTCCACCTCGGCCTTGACCCGTTCCGATGCCTGCTTGACCGTCAGCCCGATCCTGAAAAAAATCCGGTAGGCTTTTTTAAGCTCGCCTAAAGTGAAATCGGAAAAACGGTGCCGCTTGAGCCCGACATTGTTCAGGCCGTGGAGGGTGGCCCGGTCTCCGGCAGCAATGACAAAGGGAGGAATATCCTTGACTACAGCGGATTTTCCCCCGATATAGGCATAATTTCCGATTTTGACGAACTGATGAATGGCCACCAGTCCGCCGATGGTGGCGTGGTCACCGATTTCAATGTGTCCCGCCAAAGTGGAGTTGTTGGCTAAAATGACCTGCCGGCCGGTTTTGCAGTCATGGGCGATATGGGTATAGGCCATCAGATAGTTTTCCTCGCCGACTTCCGTGATGCCGCCGCCGGCTTCCGTGCCGCGGTTGATGGTGACAAATTCCCGGATAATGGATCCCCGGCCGATGGTGAGATAACTTTTTTCTCCATGAAATTTCAGATCCTGGGGCGCACCGCCGATGGCGGCATATTGAAATATCTGGCAGTCTTCACCGATGGAAACATAATTGTCAATGGTGGTGTAGGACCCGATGGTGGTTCCAGCTCCGATGCGTACATCTGATTTGACAATGGCATAAGGGCCGATCGTCACTCGAGAATCGATTTCCGCGGATCCATCGATGATGGCGGTAGGGTGAATCATGGCAGCTCCGGTTTTTGTATAATGCGTTCAAGGGCGTCAAGCCGTTTTTCAAATGCCATCAGCGTTTTTCTCATCCCCGGCAGCCGGCCGAGGATGTTCACGACTTTCAACCAGGTTTTATGGGGCATATGAGGGATGCCTGACACAATCTGATTGTCCGGGACCGAGGATGACACCCCGGCATAAGGGCCCACAATCACATGGTTGCCAATGGTCAAATGGCCGGATATACCGGCTTTTCCGGCGATAATGGTTTGTTTTCCGATCCGGGTGGACCCGGCGATTCCCACCTGGGCCACCACCAGTGTATGGTCTCCGATGGAAACATTATGGGCGATGTGAACCTGATTGTCGGTTTTCACGCCATTGCCGATCCGGGTGACGCCTAAGGTCCCCCGGTCAATGGTGTTACACGCGCCGATTTCCACATGATCTCCGATGATGACATGTCCGGTGTGAGACAGTTTGAAATGGCTTTCGCCATCCTGGACAAACCCGTATCCGTCCGATCCGATCACGGATCCGGAGTGAATGATGCCATGTTTTCCCAGACATGTGCCATCCATCACCGTGACATTGGGTTTGATGGTGGTGTGTTCTTTGATCACGCAACCCTTTCCGATAAAAACATGGGGCATGATTTGCACATGGTCTTTGATGACCACTTCATCTTCAATCACCACATGCGGGGCAATGGTGACACCTTTTCCCAGCACACAGTTTTTTCCAATGACGGCCAGCGGGCTGATGCCGGGCTTTGATGCCGGTGCCGGATGAAAATGTGCCACCAGTTCAAAAAAAGCCCGTCTGGGATTGGCGGTCATCAATAAACAGGGATGAGAATTTTTTTCATACATGCCATCATCAGGCACAATCACGGCCCCGGCCCGGGTCTGATTCAGACGTGACAGAAAAGAGGCATCTCCGGCAAACGTGATATCTGATGCATCGGCATTGTCAAAGGAAGAAACCCCCGTGATCACGGTGAAAGAATTTCCCGCCACCCGGGCATGAATCTTTTCAGCGATCTCTTTGACAGTCAGTTTCATACATAAATCCCGTTCAGGCAATCAATTGCCCTGGGCTGTGACGGCATTGTATTTAGTGATGACACGGTCTGTGATATCTATCTGGTCCGGCGCATAGATCACTCCGGCATTCTTTTTTTCAATGATCAGGGTGTATTTTTCTTGTTTCCCCAGTTCATTGGCAATGTCGAATACGGCTTTTTGCATGTCATTGATCATTTTGATTTCAAGATTTTTCAATTCATTGGTATAATTCTGCTGCATGATTTTGAAATCTTCGATCTGATTTCTGAAATCCCGTTCCCGTTCCCGCTTTTTTTCATCACTGAGCACCAGGGCTTCTTTTTCAAAAGACTGGCCGATTGCGTCCAGGGACTGTTTTTCTTTTTCCAGTTTATTTTTGAATTCCGTTCCTTTGGCGTTGAGCACCTTCTGGTTCATTTTTCCGGCACTGGATTCTTTCATTATTTTTTCAAAATCGATGACACCGATTTTAACAGCATCCGCACAAAATGCCATGGGCACAAAGCTGATGGCCAAAAGGCTTATGATGGTTACAAATAAGATACGTTTCATGGTTTCCTCCAAATAAATAATGCTTTAAAAAATATCAGAAAAATGCGCCAATGGAAAAATCAAACTGGCCATCTCCGGTTTGGTATTCATCCTGACCTTCCACCACAATACCATAGGCCAGACGAATGGGGCCCATGGGGGAATTCCACCGCAGTTCAAATCCTGCGGATGAGTATTGTTTGGCCAGATCGATGCTTTCGCTGGTTCGATAGACATCACCCCGGTCATAGAACAATACCCCGGCGACTCCTTGTTCTTCCTGAAGGGGAAAGATCAGTTCCGCATTGAATTGAATATATTTTTCACCCCCCCGCAGGATAGTCTGGCCGGGTTCTCTGGTGTTGATGTCGTATTTGTCAAATCCTCGGACCGAATTGATGCCGCCTAAGTAGAATCGTTCCCAGTCGATATCAATCTGGCCGTTGGTGCGGTCATCCAGATACCCGCCCTCCATATGAAAGCCTCCGGTAAATTTCCAGAAAAGAGGCATCCAGAATCCGCCTTCGGCTACATACCGGGTATAGTCAATATCTCCACCCATGAATTCTCCGGCATACTGGGCTGACACTTTACTGAACACCCCTTCTGTGGGCAGAAAATAATGGTTTCTGGAATCATAGCTGATATACGGCTTGATGCTGGCGGTGAAAAAATTTCCTTCAGTCACATTGGTATACATCTTTTCCGCCTGTTCAACTTCAAAATCTTCAAAATTGATTTCCACACCGATGGTGGTGTAATCCCACAGCTGTCGATAAGCGGATCTAAGTGTCAGACCGATGGCATTGCGTTCATAATATTCAAATTCTCTTTCAAGCTTATAGATATTGAATCCGGCGGAAACCGGCATGTCAAAAATCCAGGGTTCCGTGAATCCCAGGTCATATAAACCGGTTTCTCCTGAAATTCTTCCCAGAATTTTCAAATTCTGACCCCGGCCGAACAGGTTGCGTTCTTCCAAAGATACCTGACCGAAAGGACCGTCGTCCGTTGAAAATCCCCCGCCAAAAGAAAAATTACCCGTGGGTTTTTCTTCGACTTTAACTTCCAGATCCCGTTGATTGGGCACATCCGTTTGAACCGGGTTGATTTCCACAGACTGAAAATAGTCTCTGTAGCTCAGGTTTCTGTAAGATCGCTGAATACCGCTCATGGAAAATTTACCCTGCTCTTCCACAGCCATTTCCCGCCGGATCACTTTGTCCCGGGTTTTTTCATTGCCGGAAATCAGAATCCGGTTGAAATATACGGGTTCTCCCTGATCAATTTTGTATGTGATGTGTACCTGATGACTGGCATCATCGGTTTCCACCAGCGGGGAGACCTTGACATTGGCATACCCCTGGTTGGAATATAAATCACTGAGCCCCAGCATGTCTTTTCGGATCAGTTCCCGGTTGTACAGATCGGATTCCTTGACCAGAAGTTTGTCAAACAGATCGTTTTTCGATGTCAGAATATCCCCGGTTATGTCCACATTCCCGGTTTTGTACTGTTCCCCCTCATCGATTTTGAAATAAATGGCAATGCTTTCTTCCCCCATGTCTATCTGAGGATCCGATAGCTTGACATTGATGAATCCGTTGTTTTTATATAAAGACTCGATACGCAGCACATCGTTTGTCAGTTCACTTTCATCCAGGTCACCGGAAGAGGTGATAAAAGACCAGAATCCCTTTTCCCGGGTCTGAATCGTTTTTTTCAGTTTTTTGTCCTTAAAATGGGTATTTCCCTCAAACACAATGGATTCAATTCTGATTTTTTCCCCTTCATCAATCACGAACACAATATCAGCCTGATTATTTTTCAAGGGAGTGATTTCATAGGTAACTGTGCAGTTGTGGTAATTTTTTTCCATGTACAGCCGTTTTATCTTTTCCACATCTGAATTGATTTTGTACACATTGAGGATGGACCCGGTGCTGGTATCCACGACTGCGGCCAGTTCATCCTCTTTATATACACGGTTCTGGGAAAATTTGATATTTCTGACACTGGGTTTTTCCGTGACGTTGAAAACAATTTCAATGCCTTGATCCAGGTCTTTTTTTTCGATCACCACATCATCGAAAAAACCCATTTTGTAAACCTGTTCCAGGTCTTTAGACAATTTTTCCGGGTTCATGATATCACCGGGGTTGGTTGAAATGATCCGTAAAATCGCATCAGAATCCACCCGGCGGTTGCCCGTAACCGAGATGGTGGATATAATGCGTTTTTCAAACAGCTCGCCGATAATTGCCCGGGACAATTGTCCGATTGCCGCATGCAGTTCTTCCAAAGAACCGGACTGGGAAAAAAATGGCAGGGGCGGCCCTGTTTCATAAATCGGATGCATGTTCGCATCAATACTGATGGCGTTTCCGGCCATAAAGACATTACCCGTAATGATGTAATCCACGCCCAGCCGGATACCTTCCTGGCGGAATCTGGCAACATCCCAGGTTTGGGTCTCCATGAATTCTTTGACATAAACCACTTGGGTTCCTTCGTTTTCCAGCCGTTTTCCAAGCATCAAAGGCAGGTCTGTGCCAAGTGATTTCTGGGCCGAAGGGGCCTGAACGGAAAAAGGAAAAACAGCGACACTGACTGTTTGTTCTGCATACAGCCAAACGGGCAGTCCGCATAAAATTATCCCTATCAGTACTGCATTAATCAACCATTTTTTCATATCAGTCCCTTTCTCATGCCGGTATAATTTTTCCGTTTTGGATCGTTACTGTTTTTTCCATCATTCGGGCCAGTTTCATGTTATGGGTCACCACGATCACGGTCATACCCAGTTCTTTGTTCAACTCAGTGATCAAAGCGTGGAGGCTGTCTGCGTTTTTTTCATCCAGGTTGCCGGTGGGTTCATCCGCCAGAAGTATATCTGGTTTCATCACAAGGGCCCTGGCAATGGCCACCCGTTGCTGTTCTCCACCGGACAGATCTTCCACGCGATGATGATATCGATCTGCCAGCCCTACCCTTTCAAGCATATTTTGAGCCAGGTTTTCAACCATTTTTTTTGATTTTTTGGCAATGAGTCCCGGGATCATCACATTTTCCATGGCGGAAAATCCCTGGAGCAGGTAATGAAACTGAAACACGAATCCGATCCGTTTGTTTCTAAGTGCCGCCAGTTGATCGTCTTTCATGGAAAGCAGGTCCCGCCCCTGAAACATGATTTGTCCCTTATCCGGCCGATCCAGGGTACCGATGATATTGAGCAATGTTGATTTGCCGATACCCGATGCCCCGACCACGGCCAGGGTCATTCCTTGGGTGATGGTAAATTCGGATCCGTCCAGTATGTTTATGACATCCGGCGGGGTACCGAATTTTTTGGTGATCTGTGTCAGACGCATGAGAACAGAGCCGGCATCATCCATAACGAATGGCCTCCAGCGGGTCCATGTTCGACGCCTTCCAGGACGGGTATAATGTGGAAATAAAGCAGATGATGATGGCACTGACGGAAATGACCAGCACATCCATGGGATCCAGCTGGACCGGTAACGTGGAAAACGGATAGGCTTTGGGCAGCTGGATAAAATCATATCGTTTGAGCAGCAGACAGATACCGATGCCGGTCACGGTTCCCAGCAGGGTGCCGATGGTTCCGATCACCAGGCCTTTAATGATAAAAATTTGACGGATCATCCCGTGGGTGGCGCCCATGGCTTTGAGAACGGCGATGTCTTTTGTTTTTTCCATGACCAGCATAATCAGAGCCGATGCAATATTAAAGGCCGCGACCAGAATGATCAAAGTCAGAATGATGAACATGGCGGTTTTTTCAAGTTTCAGGGCCGAAAAAAGACTCTGGTTGATATCCATCCAGTCCCGGACATAGAACGGATGGTGTTCCAGATCGGCCGGCAGGGTTTTCCGGATCTCCTTGACTTTGAAAACATCATCCACCCAGATGCCGATGGCGGATATTTTATCCGGATCTTTTATCAAAGACTGGGCCTGTTCCAGATGAACATAGGCCAGCATGCCGTCGTACTCGGACATGCCCGAAGAAAAAGTTCCCTGGACCACAAACTGCTTCATGGCCGGTATCTGTCCCATGGGAGAGATCACAGACCGGGTGGACATAAGAATGATCTTGTCCCCGGTCATGGCGCCCATGGCCCGGGCCAGTTCCTTGCCCAGAATAATACCCGGCAGGTTGTCGGAATTTTTTTGGACGGCCAGGGCGTTTTTCAGGGCAGGCGCATCAAATCCTTTGATCAACGATGCGCTGTTATCCGGGACAATGCCGCGTACCATGGCGCCTGACATGGCATGACGGGTCCGGATAATGGCCTGGGCAAACAAAATCGGGGAAGCATCCCGGATGTGAGGGTGGGTTTGTATGTTTTCAAGCACGGGATTGTAATTGCCAAAGGTGCCGTTGTAATTCATGACCAGAATATGAGGCTCGAGACCCAGAATCCTTCGCCTGAATTCGGTTTCAGCGCCATTCATGACGGCGATCACCACCACCAGCGCCATCACCCCCACCATGACCCCGGCCACGGACAGAAACGTGATCAGAGAGATGAATCCTTCTTTTTGCTTGGCCTTGAGGTAGCGCCGGGCTATGAACAGTTCCACGGCCATCAATAATCAGTGGGTGTGTTTCATATGGGGAAACAAAATAACCTCTCGAATGGAGGCCGCATCCGTGAGCAGCATCACCAGCCGGTCGATGCCGATGCCCTCTCCGGCTGTGGGCGGCATACCATATTCCAAGGCTTCCACATAATCCGCATCCATGATGTGGGCTTCATCATTTCCTTCATCCCGCTGGCGCACCTGCATGAGGAACCGGTTGTGCTGATCTTCCGGGTCATTGATTTCGGAAAATCCATTGGCGATCTCCCGGCCGGCAATGAACAGTTCAAACCGGTCCGTCAGGTTCGGGTCGGATTCGCTTTTCCGGGACAACGGAGATACTTCCACAGGGTATCCCGTGATAAATGTGGGTTGAATCAGTTTGGGTTCCACCAGCACGTCAAACAATTTGGTCAAAATTTTGCCGTGACTTTCGGTTTTGGTGATCTGGATCTGGCGGTCTTTTGCAAAAGCCAGCAATGACTGGGTATCATGGATCATTTCAGGATCTATGCCGCCGATGGAAGACAAGGATTCCATCATGGAAATCCGCTGCCATCCGGGTTTGAAGTCAATGGTGTGGCCCTGGTACTCAATGACGGTGTTGCCGCTGATTTTTTCGACAATATCGGCAAACATGTTTTCGGTTAAACCCATCAAATCCTGGTAATCCGCATAGGCCTGATAAAATTCCACCATGGTGAATTCCGGGTTGTGCCGGGTGGATACACCTTCGTTTCTGAAATTTCGATTGATTTCAAATACTTTTTCAAAGCCCCCCACCACCAGGCGCTTCAGGTACAGTTCCGGCGCGATCCGCAAAAACAGTTCCATGCCCAGGGCATTGTGCCAGGTCTTGAAAGGGGTGGCTTCGGCACCTCCGGGCAAGGGTTGCATCATGGGCGTTTCCACTTCCATGAAATCGTGTTCTTCAAAAAACCGACGCATGGCAGAAACGATTTTGCTTCGGGTGATAAAGATGTTCCGGGTGCCGTCGTTCATGATCAGGTCCAGGTACCGCTGACGATATCTTTTCTCAGGATCCTTGATGCCGTGAAATTTTTCCGGCAATGGCCGCAATGCTTTGGACAGCAGTCTGAAATCCGTGGCCAGGATGGTCCACTCGCCGGTCTTTGTCTGAAACAGCGGGCCGGAAACACCAATGAAGTCTCCGATATCCAGTTTTTTGAACAGATCGTAGGTATCCTCTCCCACTTTATTTTTCTGAATATACAACTGCATCTGGTCCGACCCGTCCTTGAACCGGACAAAAGAGGATTTCCCCATCTTGTTGATGGCCATCATCCGGCCGGCCAGTTTGAATGTCTTGCCGTTTTCGCCTAAAGAGGACGGGTCAGTATCAATGATGTGCCGAAGTTGTGCCACCGTGCATGAAATCTTGAAATCATTGGGATATAAAGGGATTCCCTTTTCCTTGATGGCGGTAATTTTTTCTTTTCTGGCCTGGATGATCCGGGTGTCTTTATCCATGGGTGTTGTTATTTCCATTATAGTCTTTTTTGAGTTTCAATACGATAAAACACAATTAGATAGCCTGTTTGCCGGGTGGTTGTCAAGATTTTGTTGGATCTTCCACCGATCCGGCCGGTTTGAATATGATGGTGAAAACCGTTCCTTTGCCGGGGATGGATTCAAAATCGATCAAACCGCCATAGGTTTCAATGAGCCGGTGAATAATGGGCAGGCCCAGTCCCGTGCCTTCGGGTTTGGTGGTATAAAAAGGATCAAAAATATGGCGGGTATTGTCTGGTTCAATCCCCTGCCCGTTGTCTGAAATGGTTAGATAAATCCGCTGATTCCGGGGGGCTGTCAATGTGATAATGATTTTTCCTTTGCCGGGAATGGCCTGGGCTGCATTTTTGATGAGGTTCCACAAAACCTGCTGGAGATGAACCGGATCGATGTGAACACTCAGGCCTTCATCCAGATGGGTGACAACCTGAATCCTGTTTTTAAATTCTTCGGAATTCAAAAACAAAGAGACCACATCCCTGACGGCCTGATGAACCATCACCGGTATTGCATTGGCTTGACCGGGTTTGGCAAACAATCGGATGTCATCGACAATGGTTTTCAGGCGTTCGGTTTCCCGAAGAATAATTTTCATGAGCCGGTCTTCCCTGCTGCCGGGAGCCGTGTCTTCTCTGAGCAATTGAATGGATCCGGCCAAAGAAGCCAGGGGATTTTTAATCTCATGGGCAATTCCGGAAATCATTTCATCCATCACTTCCATTTTTTCCACCCGTCTGTAATGGGCATGGGTGATTTTCAAATCCTGGCGTGCCCGTCTCAGCTGTCTGGCCAATATACCGCTTAAATATGCCACAGCCAGGCACGCAAACATGAGTATGAAAATCCGGTAAAAAATCAGACTGGGATTCAGAGACGCCGGATCGGTGTGCTGGCCTGAAAAAGGCGGTATCGTATGATAATATTCCAGCACGATCAACAGCCCGTACTGAATGCTGGAAACTCCGGCAATAATCAGGCTGCCGCGCAAAAATACCAGCATGGCCCCGTAAATGATGATCAGCAGATACAAAAATGTGAAAATGGAGTCCAGGCTGCCGGTGACATAAATGATCCCCGTGACTGACACCGTGTCCGCCAGAATCTGGGCATAAGACAGAACCAGCAGATTTTTTTTTTGTTTGAGCCACAGGCCGTACCCCACTGACAGCAATAAAATGGCAGCAGCCAGATAATACAATGTCACAAACGGCTGGGACAAAAAAGACAGATTTTCGCCCGTGGAAAAGACCAGACTGGAAAAAATCAGCACAATGCAGAAAATCATCCGGGCCAGGACAATCCATTTGAGCTGCTGCTCCCGGTCTGATCGATCCAGAAACGGGTCTGTGGACATGGACCTATCCAATACCGCCTGCCATGGAGAAAATCGGGAGATACATGGCGATGACCAGTCCTCCCACCACCACTCCTAAAAAGACCAGCATAAAGGGTTCGATCATATCTGTGAGATTTTTGACAGCCTGATCCACCTCGTCATCATAAAAATCAGCTATTTTTTCCATCATGGTGTCCAGGGCGCCCGTGGACTCCCCCACGGCAATCATGGAACAGACCATGGAGGGAAATACCCCGCTTTCCAGCAACGGGTCCGCCATGGACCGGCCTTCGGAGATACCGGCTTTAACGTCTTGAATGGCAAATTCCACAATTTTGTTTCCTGCGGTGCGGCCCACGATATCCAATACTTCCAGAATGGACACGCCAGACGACATCATGGTGCTGGTGGTCCGGGTGAATTTAGCCACCGCCACTTTCCGGATTAAAATCCCCATCACGGGCAGCCGCAGAAACAGATCATCCATGAGTATCCGGCCTTTTTTGGTTTTGTAAAACCGCCGGACCACAAACACGGTTCCGAATATGGCGCCCAGAATATACCCGATATTGGCCACCACAAAATTACTCAAAGCCACGACCAGCAGGGTCGGGCCCGGCAATGCCGATCCCATGCTGGCAAACATTTCTTCAAATACGGGAATCACGAATACCAGGATGATCCCCACCACGATGATCGCCACAATAATGGTGATGATGGGATAGGTCATGGCCCCTTTGACCTGTTTTTTCAATTTCGCCATTTTTTCCATGTATGCGGACAACCGGCTCAAAATGACATCCAGAATACCCCCGGCCTCTCCGGCAGCAATCATGTTGACAAACAATTCATTGAAATCGGATGGAAATTTTTTCAGGGCATCGGCAAAGGTGTCGCCGGATTCCACTGATTCCTTGATTTTTTTCAGATGTTTTTTAAAGGTCGGGTTTTCCTGCTGGGCCTGAAGAATTTCCAGACATTGGAGCAAAGGGAGTCCGGCATCGATCATGGTGGAAAATTGTCTGGCAAAGATGATGACATCACTGTCTTTGACCTTGGGCTGAAAAAATTTTATGTTTTCAAACAGGTCTTTGGGCTTTTTTTTGATTCTTCCCGGAGTGATTTTTCGTCTGACCAGCATATTCCGGACCTGTTCCGGGGTTTCCGCCGTCATTTCTCCTTTGACGGATCTTCCCCTGGGATTTTTGCCTTTCCACAGATAAACATCAGACATAACATATCCTTTAATCGGGGTTGTTTTGCAGATCCGAAACCGAATCACGGGTCCGGCTGCAGATGTGTTTCAACCGGGGGTCGTATTATTTGTAAAATATATACAGATAGTTTATATATCATTCGATATTCAATCTCAACAGGAGTTGTGTTGTGGCCCCCAAAAAAAAAGGCAGTACCGCCAAAACCATCATTACCAGTCATGTGAATGCGGATTATGATGCCATCGCCGCCATGCTCGCGGCCCAGAAGCTCTATCCGGACGCCCGGATCATCTTTCCCGGATCCCAGGAAAAAACCCTGCGGGATTTTTTCATTCATTCCATGGGGTATCTGTTCAACATGGCAGACCCGGCCTTTATCGATTTTTCAGACACCTCAACCCTGGTGCTGGTGGACACCCGCCAGAAAAACCGACTGACCGGTGTGAAAGAACTGCTGGAAAAAAAAGAGGTGGCCATCCATGTGTATGACCACCATCCGCCCGGACCTGATGATGTGACACCGGCCATGGAAGTTTTTAAATCCTATGGCGCCACCACCACCATTTTATGCGAAATCCTTCAGAAAAAAAATATCCCGATTACTCCGGAAGAAGCCACGGTCATGGCGTTGGGCATCTATGAAGACACGGGGGTGTTTACATACGCTTCCACCACACCGGCGGACTTCATCCAGGCCGGATTTCTGCTGGGCTGCGGAGCCAGCCTTAATACCGTTGTCAGCCTGGTGGTCAGAGAAATCAAAGCGGAACAGATCTCCTGGCTCAATGATCTGCTCAATGAAATGACCCGGCATCAGATCAACGGGCTGGATGTTCATATCTCCACCATCTCGTCGAATACCTATATCACGGATCTGGCATCCATTGTCCAGAAAGTGATGCGCATGGAAAACCTGGAATTGTATTTTGCCGTAGTGCTCATGGGAAACAAGGTGCATATCATTGCCCGAAACCGGATCCCCGAGGTGGATGTGGGCCGGATTCTGTCCATGTTCGGCGGCGGGGGCCACGCCTATGCCGCGTCCGCCAAAATCGAGAACCATACGCTGGCCCAGGTGGAGCATCTGCTCATCGATCAGTTGAAAAAAGAAACCCGGCAAATTCAGGTGGCGCGCTCTTTGATGTCTTCTCCGGCCATCACCATTGAACCGGGCGCTTCCTGTGAACAGGCCGGCAACACCATGACCCGGTATAATATCAACACCCTGCTGGTGGTGAATCCTGACTCCGGTTCCTATGAAGGATACATCACCCGCCAGGTGGTGGAAAAAATCCTGTTTCATCAGCTCAAGACCCGGCCGGTGGAAGAGTACATGAACTCGGAAGCCACATTTATTTCCTCAGATGCCAACCTGGCTGAAATCGAATACCAGATCATTGAAAAAAAACAGCGGATCATTCCGGTGATCGATCATGAAGAAATCAAGGGGGTCATCACCCGCACGGACCTGCTCAATTTTCTGGTACAGCATGACAAAGCCGTGAAACGCACGGATCAGCTGGTATTTAAAAAACAGAATGCCCGGAAACGCCGGATTCATAATCTCATGGCCCAGCGTCTGGACGACCGGACCATGGATCTGCTTAAATCCATTGGCGCGGCCGGTGACGAACTGGGGCTGAATCTGTATGTGGTGGGCGGGTTTGTCCGGGATCTGCTTTTGCAGCGAACCGTGGATGACATTGATATTGTGGTGGAAGGCGACGGCATCGCTTTTGCCAGATATGTGGCTGAAAAATTGAACTGCCGGGTGAATACGCATAAAAAATTCGGTACGGCTGTGGTTATTGTTTCCGAGCAGATTAAAGTGGATGTGGCATCGGCCCGGCTGGAATATTATGATTTTCCCGCCGCCCTGCCCATTGTGGAGAAAAGCTCCATCAAACGGGACCTGGCCCGCAGGGATTTCACCATCAACACCCTGGCTTTGAGTCTGAATGCCGATACCTTCGGTACCCTGATCGATTATTTCGGAGCCACAAGGGATTTGAAAGACAAAACCATCCGCACCATTCACAATTTAAGTTTTGTGGAGGATCCCACCCGGATATTCCGGGCTATCAAGTTTGCCAACCGGTTTGGATTCGACATCGGCAAGGTGACCGCCAACCTGATTCGCAATGCCATTAAAGTGGACTGTTTTAAAAATTTGAGCGGCCTGCGGGTGTTGTCTGAGCTCAAGCAGATCTTCAGTGAAGAAGATCCCATTCCCGCCATCCGCAGTATGACGGATTACGGGCTTGAAAAAGTGATTCATCCCCGGCTGGAAATTACTCCCGCCACCTACCAGATACTGGAATCCGCTAACAAAACCCTGACCTGGCATGATCTGTTGTATGTACAAGAAACCTATCCCCGATGGGCCGTGTATTTCATGGTGCTGCTCCATCGGTGCACCTTCAAGGTCAGTGAACAGATCTGTGACCGGCTCATGATTCCGGTGGGAGAACGGCAGTTGCTGCTGGAAACACGGTACAAGGCGGAAAACCGGCTGGGTTTCATCGAGTCCAATCATCCGGTTTCCCGGCAGAAGCTTTACTGGGCATTGATCAATTTCAATACCGTGTTTGTCCTGTATATGATGGCATTGACAAAAAATGAGGCGGTTCGCAGGGATATCTCCAATTTCTATACCCAATTCCGTCATGTGACACCCAAAATCCGGGGCAAAGACCTGATCCGTATCGGGGTGACACCCGGGCCGGCCTTTACAAAGATTTTAAATGAAGTGCGTAATGCCAAGCTGGACGGCCATTTGGATACCCGGGAAAAAGAGATGGATTTTGCCATAAAATATGCCCGGGAAAACAACATGATTTGATATTGATAAAACCGGCACTTTATGGTTGAATCCATTTTTTTTACGTAAATTTTTGATGATGAAAGATATTTGAATGAAAAATGCAGATTTTCTGACCGGCATCACCACCAGCGGCACCCCGCACTTAGGTAATTTCGTAGGCGCCATCCGGCCGGCTGTGGCCACCAGCAAAAATCCGGACCTGACCTCTTATTATTTTCTGGCAGACTACCACTCATTGATCAAAAATCATGATCCTGAAAAACGGCAGCAATCCACGCTGGAGATCGCTGCCGCCTGGATCGCCCTGGGTTTGGATCATGACAACTGCGTGTTCTACCGGCAGTCGGATATCCCTGAAATCCCGGAACTGACCTGGATTCTAACGTGTCTTACCGCCAAAGGGCTCATGAACCGGGCCCATGCCTACAAGGCAAAGGTTCAGGAAAATGACGCCGACGGAAAAAAAGACCCGGACCAGGCCATCACCATGGGACTGTTTTCATACCCCATTCTCATGGCGGCCGACATTCTAATGTTCAACGCCGGCAAGGTGCCGGTGGGAAAAGACCAGATTCAGCATCTGGAGATGACCAGAGATATCGCGGCCCGGTTCAATCATGTGTATGAAAATCTGTTTGTTTTGCCCGAGGTGGTGGTGGATGACAATACCGCCGTCCTGTCCGGTCTGGACGGCCGGAAAATGAGCAAGAGCTACAACAATTTTATCCCGCTGTTTGACACGGAAAAAAAATTGCGCAAAATGATCATGAAGATCCAGACCAATTCTCTGGGACCGGATGAACCCAAAGACCCGGATACCTGTACCTTGTTTTCCATTTATCGGGCCTTTGCCACGGAATCGGAGACGTGTGCCATGGCGGACCGCTACCGGGAGGGGATCGCCTGGGGGGTGATGAAACAGGAATTGTTCGAGTATATCAATGCCATTTTGGCCGAGCCCCGGCAACGGTATAATGAGCTGATCAAAAATCCAACAGATATTGAAGAGATTCTGGCCAAAGGGGCGGAAAAAGCCAGAGCCTTTTCCGTGCCGTTTCTGCAAAAGATCCGGTCCGCCATCGGGATCCGGTCACTGGGTTAGCCCCTTGATTTCTTCCGGGGTCAGGTATCGCCAGGCCCCGGGAGCGAGATTGCCTAAAGTCACATTGGCCATGCGGATCCGTTCCAGCACAGCGACCCGGTTTCCGGTTTTGCCCACCATTTTCCGGATCTGGCGGTTCAGCCCCTGTTTGAGCACCAGGATGAACTGTGTGTCGGAAATTCTTTTAACCCGGGCTTTCCGGGTTTTTTT
Organism: Desulfotignum phosphitoxidans DSM 13687; assembly: GCF_000350545.1. Taxonomy (GTDB): domain Bacteria; phylum Desulfobacterota; class Desulfobacteria; order Desulfobacterales; family Desulfobacteraceae; genus Desulfotignum; species Desulfotignum phosphitoxidans. The sequence continues at coordinate 313,682 of NZ_APJX01000005.1, read as the reverse complement.
CCCCTGAAGGATCATACCCTTGGCCATGGCCGCCAGGTCCGTGTCTTTGACCGGATGGACCGTGGTCACTTTGTATTCTTTTTCATGGTTGTGAGAGGGATGGGACAGTTTGTTGTGCAGGTCCCCGTCATTGGTGAGCAGCACCAGTCCCTGGGAATCCTTGTCCAGCCGTCCCACCGGAAAAATCCGGTCCGGCAGGGGTACCAGGTCCAGAATGATTTTGTCCCCGTGTTTTCTGGCACAGGAGGTGACCACGCCCACGGGTTTGTTGACGACAATATAGATGAATGCTTTTTGCTGGGGCAGGCTTACCCGGATGTTGTCAAACTGAACCATATCCGTTTTGGGAGTAACCTTGGTGCCCAGGGTGATGACCCGGTTTCCGTTGATCCGGATACGGCCGTTGACAATCAAATCTTCGGCCGCCCGCCGGGAACATACCCCGGCCCGGGCCAGAAATTTCTGCAACCGCATGGGCTGGTTTTCAGGATCAGGACCGGTAGTCGGCATTGATTTTGACATAATTTTCACTGAAATCACAGAACAGAAATTGATCTGTATGGTCCCCCAGATTCAGATCCAGGGTCATGGAGATTTCGGAGGCTTTCATGATTTCTGCGGCTTGTTTTTCCGCTTTTTTCCCCTGCCATTTTCCCTGAAGGACCAGGGCCACGGTATCAAAAAACAGATCCATCCGGTCCGGATCAACTCTGGCTCCGGACCGGCCGGCAGCCGCCGTGATCCGTCCCCAGTTGGGATCTTCTCCATAAACAGCGGTCTTGACCAGGTTGGAATGGGCAATGGCTTCTGCCGCCTTGAACGCATCCTGCTTTGTGGCAGCGCCTTTCACGGTGATCTGTACCAGTTTGGTGGCCCCCTCCCCGTCTCTGACAATCTGGGTGGCCAGATCCAGGCAGACCTTTTCCAGCAAATCCTGAAACACGGCCCGGGAGGCATCGTCGGTGATATGGGCATTGCTTGTACCCCCGGCCAGGCACAGCAGGGTATCGTTGGTGGACGTGTCCCCGTCCACAGTGATGCGGTTAAAGGTTTTATCACAGGCTGATGTCAACGCCTGTTTCAGATCTGAAACACTGATATGGGCATCGGTGATCACATAGGCCAGCATGGTGGCCATGTCCGGCCGGATCATGCCGGATCCCTTGGCCACCCCTTTCATGGTAATGGTCCGGCGGCCCTGGTCCGTGTCCATATCTGCGGTCATCTCAACGATTTTGGTGCTAAGATCCGTGGTGAGAATGGCAGCGGCAAAATCCGCCAGGGTCCCGGTGTGGATCTGTGTTTTCAGCTGCGGTATCCCGGTTTCAAATTTTTCCATGGGCAGCGGAGCCCCGATCACCCCGGTGGAAGACACCATGACCAGATCCCGGGGAATCCCGAAAGTATCTGCCACGATCCGAATCGTGCGGCGGGCATCTTCAATGCCCTGCTCACCGGTAAAGCAGTTGGCATTGCCGGAGTTTGCCAGCACGGCCTGACAGACCCCTTTTTGTATCATTTGCTGACCCAGGATCACCGGAGCGGCCCGGACCTGGTTTCTGGTGAACACTGCTGCGGCCGTGGCCGGCTTTTCACAAAGGATCAATCCCAGATCTTTGATCCCGTTTTTTTTGATCCCCGCATAGATACCGGCAAACGCAAACCCTTTCATTTCAACCACCTTTTTTGACCCGTCCATATTTGAAAATAACGAATTATAGCCTTGGTGACGGATGGTGTAAATGGATTGACAAGGATTATTTTCACTGGTATTCATTAAAACAGAAAGCATCTGACTTCAGTTGCCGGTATCTTCATATATGATAGCCTGTCACAAGGGACTGGAAAAAAAGAGATATTTTTTTCATAAATTATTTTCCATGGGATTTTTCACGTGCAGATTCAAACCGAAGATATTCTCAATGCCATCGGCGAACTTGAGACCAATGCGATCCTGGTGGTGGATCATCAAGGAATTATCCGGAGAATGAATAAAGGAGTGACCGCTGTTTTAGGTTACACGGAAACCGACCTCATCGGCCGAAAGGTTGAAGTCATACTCCAGAAAGATTTTCAAAAAAATCATGAAGAAAAATTTCAAGACTATGTCAGCCACCGGAAGATGGAGGTTGTCACCCGATCAAATCTGATCGGAATTCAGAAGACGTTTCCCAGTGCCGAGCCCCTTCACCATAATGATGATATCCCGTTCGCTCTGGTGGACAAAAATGGATGCAACCTGCCCATTACCCTGACCATCAATGAGATCTGGTCTGATTCCGATGATCTTTTGGGGTTTCTGGCCATTATTTCCGACAACACCAAACAGTTCAACCTGCATCAAAAGCTGAAAAATCAGGCATCCTACGATCCGCTGACCGGATTGATGACCTGGCAGCAGTTTGAAAAAACGGTCAATGAAACAAAGAAAAATGCCCTTGCAGATAAAAAGGGTTACCAGGCTGCCATGTTATTTCTGGATGTGGATTATTTCAGAACCATCACCTATGGGTCCCAAATGGCCGGTGACCGGGCATTGAAAAGAATTGCCAACTGGCTGCTCAATCAGATCCGGCAAAAAGGAACCCGGCCCAAAGATATTGTCACTGCCCGGTTTCTGGGAGATCAGTTTATCTTGTATCTTTCTGACACTTCGGTGGACGGTGCTTTGGCACTGGCCAGGCGCTTGAAAGAATCGTTCATCACTTTGAATCTTCGGACTGAAGAGTCCCCTTTTTTTACCAGTATCAGCCAGGGAGTGACCCCAATCACCCGGGACACCAGACTGCACAATGCCGCATCTCTGGCAGCCCATGCATGCAGTCTGGCCAAAAAAAAAGGGCGGAATAAAATTGAAACCGTGCTGGATGAAGGGCCTGGCTATCTGGGGCTGGAACGCATCATCCGGGAAGCACTTCAACAAAGGCGGCTCATCCTTTTTGCCCAGCAGATCGTTCCCATCAGTCCATATGCCCGGACCATTGACAATAACCGTGCCCATTATGAAGTGCTTTCCAGAATACTGGATCCCAAGGGCAATCTTTTGTCTCCGGAACTGTTCATTCCGGCTGCCGAAGTACTGGGGCTGGCAGTTGACGTTGACAGATACGTGATCGAACACACCATGACCACACTGCAAAAACATCCCGGCCACGTGGCTTGCCTGTCCCTTTGCTCCATCAACCTGTCCGGCCTGTCCGTGTCCCGGGAAGGCACATATGCGTTCATAGAAAAAACGATCAGGGCCAGCGGTATCGATCCGGGAAAGTTTTGTTTTGAATTCACTGAAACCGCTGAGATCAAGGACAATGACGTGGCATTGGATCTGGTAAGACGTCTGAAAAAACTGGGATGCAAGACCGCGTTTGATGATTTTGGCATCGGTTATTCCAACTATCAGAGCTTTTCCCGGCTCCCCATGGATATCATCAAAATCGACGGCAGCTATGTAAAAAAAATTCTGAAGGATCCATATCTGAAAACAGATATGCAGGGGATGATACATTCCGCAAAGGTCCGGAACATTGAAGTGGTGGCTGAATTCGCCGAAAACAAGGCCATTACCGAACAATTAAAACAACTGGGTGTTGATTATGCCCAGGGATACTATTATAGTCAACCAAAACCTTTGTCAGATGTGATCAAAGGAACTACTTGACGAAAAACGGACACAATTTAATGGAAGATATCATTCTGGCCCCCGGCCGATACAAAGACCTGTACAAATCAGTTTCACTGAGTGAAAAAATCCAGGGCCTGCATCAGATGATACAGCAGGATTTTCCTTATATCCACCGGGTTGCCGTCGCCCTGTTCGATACAAAGATGAACACATTGAAAACCTTTGTTCAAAGTGCAAAAGAAGACCGGCCGTTTCAGTTTTATGAATGCCTGATGGAAAACGCACCGTCTTTGATGGAAATCAAGACCCGGAAAACAAACCGGGTAGTGAATGATATGGCAGTATTCAATAACGGCACCCATGAACACACTCAAAAAATTGCAGCCAATGGATATCAGGCCAGCTATTCAGCGCCGCTTTTTGATGAAACAACCTTTATCGGAATGTTGTTTTTCAATGCATACCAAAAAAATGTATTCAAAACGCTGGATCTGGCAAAACTGGATCTGTATGCCCAGCTGATCAATTCCCTGGTGGTCAATAAGCTGCAAGCCACCCAGATGCTGGTGGGGGCGTTCCGTTCCTGCCTGAGTCTGGTCAGTTACAAAGATCCGGAAACCGGGAATCATCTGGAACGTATGGCCCGGTACACCCGGCTCATTGCCCGGGAATTGGCCAAACAAGGACATCCCGGCCTGACAGATGAAACCATTGAACATTTGTTCATGTTTGCACCGTTGCATGATATCGGCAAAATCGGTATACCGGACCGCATTCTGCGCAAACCCGGCAGGCTGGATGAAGAAGAATGGCAGATCATGCAGACCCATTCCACCAAAGGCAGGGAAATTATCGACACCATTGCCGGTTATCTGGGGGTGGCAACCTTTGATCAGCTTTCTTTGCTGAGAAACATTTCCGGGTCCCACCATGAAACCATTGACGGCAAAGGATACCCCAATCAGTTAAAAAAAGCTGAAATTCCCATTGAAACCCAGATCGTTTCCGTGGCTGATATTTTTGACGCACTGACCAGCCACCGCTCTTATAAACCGGCCTGGAGTAACGAAGCGGCATTTAAAGAACTGATGCAATTGTCCGGCACCAAACTGAACCCGGACTGCGTTCGGGTACTGATTGAAAATTCAGCCGCGGTCAAAGAGATTCAAAACCGATTTTCCGACGATCTGAGAGACCATGGCAGATGACACACTCCACAGGGATGAATCCCTGCATTTTCTGGAAGACTGCCTTTTTTACAGTGTTAACGCGTTTTCACGGCAACTGCTGAAAATGGCGGAAGCCGGGTTTGCTCCGTTGAAACTTTCTCCGGCCCATGCGTCGTTTCTTTTAATTCTGTATGATAATCCCGGCATCAATCCCAAGAAACTGGGCATCTTATTACAGCTGACCCCGTCCACCATCACCCGGTTCATTGACGCTCTGGCCAAAAAGAAACTGGTGAAAAGGAAAAAACACGGCAAAACCATTGCCATTTTTCCGACTGACAAAGGGCTGGCACTCAAACCTGCCATTGCCCGGGTATACAAGGACTTTTATCTGAACTATGCCCGAATTCTGGGTCCTGAAACCGCCCGCAATCTGGCCCGTCAGATCCGGGGAGCCAACGCCGATCTGGCCAAAGTTTCGTCATCTGATACCGGTCATGATCCAGACCTTTAAACTGATCATCGAGTATGACGGTACCGGGTTTTCCGGATGGCAGCGGCAACCGGAAAACATCACCGTTCAAGGAGAGCTGGAAAAAGTATTATCCAGGATACTCAACCAGCCCGTCACCCTTGCCGGCTCCGGTCGCACCGATGCCGGGGTCCATGCATTGGGCCAGGTGGCCTCTTTTTGTGCAGACACAGCCCTGCCGTCCCAGATGCTGAAAAAAGGGGTTAACAGCCTGATGAAACTTCCCATTGTCTTAACAGCATGCCACCGGGTGCCTGATACATTTCATGCACAATATTCTGCGGTTTCCAAGGAATACCACTATTATATTCTGAACCGGGAAACCCCCTGTGCCGTCGGCAAAAATTATGTCTGGCACATTCACCGTTCATTGGATATGGCCATGATGAACCAGTGCTGTGAATCGATATGCGGCACCCATGATTTCAAATCATTTGAAAATGCGGGATCTCCCAGAAAATCCACTGTCCGGACGGTGTTCATGGCACGGATGGACCGGCTGGACGATGACCGGCTGGTATTCAGGGTCTGCGCCAATGGATTTTTAAAAAACATGGTTCGGAATCTGATGGGAACACTGGTGGATGCAGGGTTTGGAAAAGTGACCCCTGCCATGTTTGAACAGATTCTGGCGGCAAAAGACCGGTCTTGGGCCGGGGCAACCGCGCCGGCTAAAGGATTGTTTCTCAAACAGGTGAACTATGGGTGAATCACGCCGGATCGGAATTCTGATTCGTTGAGTGTGCCGCCCGGATTCCTTGAATGTGCTGATTGTAATGGGCGATGATATCCCGCCGGTAGATCAGACCGATCAGTTCTTTGGGATTGGTTTCATTCACCACCGGCAGTGCATCAATGTTTTTCTGCGTGAGTTTATGCAGTACCGTGTTCAGGTCTTGGGCAGGGGTGGTGGTGATCAGATCCGATATCATGATATCTTTCATTACCACCAGATCTTCGATATGAATGGTGAAAATCACTTCCCGGATGTCGTTGGATGAAAAAATGCCGGTGAACTCCCCGTTGGCGTTCAGCACGGGAAAATAATGCTGCTTGGTAATCTGAAAAAGGGTTTTGAATTCGGAAAAAGACATGTTTTCACTGACACACTGAACTTTTTTGATCAGATGATCCAGATTGCCCACTTTCATGGTCTGGAGGATATCCATCATGAATTCTCCGGCATGGGCCGGCGAATCCACCCGGGATTTGACCTGATTTTTGAATATGGTGAATCGCTGGGACAACAGGTAACACAAAGAACATACCAGCAGGCTGGGTAACAGCAGATGATAGGAATTGGTCATCTCGCTGACAAAGATGATGGTGGAAATCGGTGTGTTGGAAACGGCGGTGAAAAAACCGGCCATTCCGACAATCACAAACGACCCCGGATGGGTAACAATGGAAGGGATCAAAAGATGAAAAATTTTACCGACCGCTCCGCCCAAAGCCCCGCCAATGACCACGGAAGGGCCAAACACCCCACCGCTGCCTCCGGAACCGATGGAAAACGATGTGGTGAAAATTTTGCCGATGGCCAGCGCAATCAGCGTGGAGATGGCCACCTGATTGAAAATGGCATTCTGGGCCATACCATATCCGAAAGCCAGGGTATAGGGCAGAAAAAAACCGATGATCCCGGTACACAACCCGCCGATGGCAGGTTTGATATGATTGGGAACCTTGAGTTTTTTGAAAAATTCCACCAGGCCGTAAAACACTTTGACATAAAGATACCCAAACACCACCAGAACCCCTGCCAGCAAGATATAAGGGCCTAACTCCAATGGATTTTGAAACTTGAACCCCGGAGAATCAAACAAAGATCCCCATCCATAAACAAGGCAGAACATACAATAGGCCACCACTGAAGAAATACCGGCCGGAATGATGACTTCCGATTCAAAATCCGGATCCCGGTACAACACTTCAGCCGCAAACAGGGCCCCTGCCAGCGGTGCCCGGAAAATACTGCCCACTCCGGCACCGATACCGGCGGCCATCATGATGCGGCGTTCCCGTTCCGATAAATTGAGTTTTGTGGCCAGAAACGACCCGAACCCGGAACCGATCTGGGCGATGGGCCCTTCCCTGCCCCCGGACCCGCCCGTGGTCAGCGTGATGGTGGAAGCAATGGTCTTGATAAAGGGGATCCGGCTCCGGATTTTACCGCCTTTATTGTGGTATGCGTCAATGGCCGCATCTGTGCCGTGGCCTTCGGCCTCCGGCGCAAAGGTGTACACCAGCCAGCCGGAAAACAGTCCGCCTAAAGCCGGCAGAATCAGAAGCATCCATCGGTTGAACGGGGTGGTGGTGGAAGGCAGGAGCGCATGCTCACCTGCCGGGGCATCCGGCCGGTATCCGGCCATCATGTCCAGAAAATAATGCATGCCCAGGCCGCAAAGGTAATGGAAAATCACGGCGCCCAAACCGGCAATCATGCCGATGAGAACAAAATTCAACAACCACTTGAAGGCGACTTTGACGTCAAATGATCCCATGTTCCTTAAAAGTCCTTTTTTGCATCAGACGGCGCGCAGATCACTGATGCCCTGCATGACAATATCGAACAACGGTTTTACATCTGTTTCCTCCAGGCAGGAAAACGCCACACGGATGTTGCGGTCGCCAATGGCGATCAGGCCGACCCCGTATTTGTCGAGCAAATGGAGCCGCAGTTGTTCCGCATCCACATCTTTGAGTCGGATGCACATGAAATAACCGGAATTGAACGGATATACGTCAAATCCGGACCGGTATGCTGGGTCCTTCAGAACGGTTTTAATTCTGGCGGCCCGCTGTTGGAGCAGATTGAATTTTTCCTGTTTCTGCGGGTGATATTCCGGATCTGCCATGGCTTTGAGCAAAATTGTCTGACCCAGGTGGGACGCGTTGGAAATATTGCCCCGGATGCAGCCGGCCGTCTTTTTTTCCAGGGACTGATTCAGGTGATTCATCATTGCCGGGTCTGCTGCCGTCATGCCGTAAGTGATAAATCCCACCCGGAATCCCCAGACATAATCTTCTTTGGTGGCACCGTCCAGTTTGATGGCGGCCAGTCGTTCATGTTTGCCGGCCAGTTTGACAAACAAAGATTCTTTGCTGGTTTCTTCTTCAAAAAACAGTCCGAAATAGGCATCATCACAGACCGCCACCACATGGGTGCCGGATTGTGCGATGGTCAGCAGAATCTCTGCCACCCGGTCGGCTTCCTGTCGGCTCAGCGAATACCCGCTTGGATTGTGGGGGAAATTGAGTATGGTGATGATTTTATCGGTCCGGCCTGCTTCGGCCGTTATCACGGATTCAAAATCATCAATGTTAAATTGTGTCAATGCTTCATCAAAGGCCTTGTAATGTACAATTTTCGCCTGATTGCGCACCGTAAAAGTCATGTTGTAGTTACCCCACATCATATCCGGCAGCACGATCACATCTCCTGGGTTCACCCACATGTCTGAAACCACGGAAACGCCGTGGGTGATGCCCGAGGTAACTACGGGCAGGCTGATCTCTTTTCCGGCCAGGGACGGATTTTTTTCATACAGGTCTTTTTTCCACTGTTCCCGAAGCCCGGGAAGTCCGAAAGACGGGGCATACGGCAGATACTCGTCCGGTTCGATACCCGATATATACCGGGTCACGGCAGGCAGGTTCAAAACATGGCCGCCCTGTTTGGCAATCCCGATGGTGGCGTTGATTTTATGGGCCCGGGCTTTGGCTTCCGCGCTCTGGCTGAGGATGCCTTTCGGGAAAAAAAGGGCTTTTCCCATATCGGACAGCATATCAAAAACATGGGGATTGGCCTGGGATACAATGGCGTTCAATTCTTTTGCAATCGCGTTCATGGGCAGACTCCTCACAAAAAATCAAAAAAAAACTCTGCGGCTTTCTTTTGAAGATGAAAAACCACAGAGTTTTGTAAAATGCGGTCAAAAAACAACTATCTTCTTTTGGAGGCCTTGATCGGGTTGATTTTCTGTTTTTTGGTTTCCGTCGTGGTTTTGATGTGCGTGGCCATGTTGCAGGACCCGTTTTTCCATTTCAGGGATGGATCCGGTGCGGCTTTACAATACATGCCCGTGGGATATTCAGACATTCTCTGGCACCCCATGCATTCCTCCACGACCGGCAGGCAGTTCCCTTCATTATAGCTGCAGCCGGCGGCTGTCATGAATACACAGTCTTCCCCTTCCCTAATCGTTGTACAGATCATGATGCTTTTTTCCTAAATCCTTGTGGGTTTAATTTATCAAAGCCTGAAAAACTGCTGTATTGTCCTGTCAGCAACGTGTTTCAGGGCTGTTGGTTTCCTGGAGATTTTTAAAATCCGGATGGTTAACCGCATTCAGATAGCATAAAAACAGCTCAAATGTCAATCAAAGGCCAACATTTTATGCATATTTTTTTTAAAAATCTTTTTCTTATGGGAAAAATCGGAGGAGTGGTGTATAAATTGATGGATTGAATAACCATAACTCCATGAAATTTTAATGATGATTTTATCCAAAGCCAAAGACGTATTGAAAATTGAAGCCCGGGGTATTTTAGCCCTGGCGGAAAAACTGGATCAGGCCTTTGAAACCCTTGTTCAGGATATCTGTGATACACCGGGACGGGTGATTATCTCCGGCATCGGAAAATCCGGGCTGATCGGCCGCAAAATTGCCGCTACCTTAAGCAGTACCGGTACCAATGCCATGTTTCTTCATCCCGTGGAAGCCGTGCATGGGGATCTGGGCATGGTCAGCCCCCATGATGTGTTCATTGCCATTTCCAACAGCGGGGAAACCAGCGAGCTCAATCAGCTGTTGCCGGTGATCCGGCGTATTGGATGCCGCATGGCCGGATTCACCGGAAATCCGGCATCCACCATGGCCCGTTATTGTGATCTGGTCATTGATACCGGGGTGGAAAAAGAGGCATGTCCTTTCAATATGACACCCACGGCATCCACCACGGCCCAGCTGGCCATGGGAGATGCCCTGGCCGTGGTTTTGATTGAAAAAAAGAGATTTAAAAAAACCGATTTTATGCGGTCTCATCCCGGCGGTGCTCTGGGGCAGCGCCTGGCCAGCCGGGTAGGTGAAATCATGCTCACCGCAGACCAGGCACCCGGTGTGTTTGTGGATGACACCATGACATCCGCTCTGGAGATCATGGACCGGTTCAGCCTGGGAGCTGTGCTGGTACTCAACCGGTACCGGCAATTACAGGGTATTATAACGGATGGGGATATCCGCCACGCCATTGCCCGGGGCATCACGGATTATCACCGGTTGACGGCCGGCGATGTCATGACCCGAAATCCCCGCTGTTCAAGTGTGGACGCCTATCTGTACGATGCGTTGAACCTGATGGAAAAATATGAAATCACGGTGCTGCCCATTGTTGATTCCGACAACCGGCTGGAAGGAATTTTACACCTGCATGATATTCTTGGTAAAGGATCTTTCAAGTTCAACGGAGGCAATCGATGATACCCCATGATTTGTGTACGGATATTCCGGTGCTTGGAAAGGCCAATATTGTTTCTCCCATCAAACGGGTGACCCGGTCGACCCAGCGGCGGCAATCCTTTATTTCTGATGATTCTCGGATCATTGTGGATGTTCAGACGGAATATATCCAGGATGCTGTGGATACCTGTCAGGCGTTGCTCAGTTTTGAACAGGCCGGTCCCAGGGAAAAGATCTATTTTGATCCCAGCAAGCTCAAATGCGCTATTGTGACCTGCGGGGGACTGTGTCCGGGTCTCAATGACATTATACGTGCCGTGGTGCTGGAGCTGTACCACATCTATCATGTCAAAACCATTTATGGCATCCGCCACGGACTCCAGGGATTCATTCCGGATTACGGTCACGACATTCTGGATCTCACGCCTGAGACAGTGGCCGGTATTCAGGACAGAGGCGGGACCATTCTGGGATCTTCCCGGGGCAGCCAGGATATCGGTGTGGTGGTAGACTGTCTGGAACGCATGAGCATCGGGATTCTGTTCATGGTGGGGGGAGACGGCACCCTGATGGCATCCAAAAAAATTGCCGAAGAAATTGAGAAAAGAAATTTAAAGATCTCGGTGGTGGGAATTCCCAAAACCATTGACAATGATATTTTTCTGGTATCCCGGTCCTTTGGGTTCGATTCTGCAGTGGATGTGGCCACCCTGGCGATCAAGGGCGCGCATAATGAATCAGAAGCCTATCCCAACGGCATCGGGCTGATCAAGCTCATGGGCCGTCATTCAGGTTTTCTGGCGGCCACGGCGGCACTGGCCCAGCAGGATGCCAATTTTGTGCTGATCCCGGAAGTGGATATTGATCTATATGGGGATAACGGGTTTCTTCAGGCACTGGAAAACCGGGTCAAAACCCGGAACCATGCCGTGGTGATCGTGGCGGAAGGCGCCGGACAGAATTTTTTCGAAAAAAAGGAAAAAAAATACGATCCTTCCGGTAATATCGTGCTTCAGGATATCGGTCTGTTTCTCAAGGATAAAATCACCGAATGGTTCAAGTCAAAAAATATGGATGTTTCCCTGAAATATATTGATCCTGCCTATATCATCCGCAGTCTGGCAGCCAACGCCAATGACAGTGTATTCTGCGGTCTGCTGGGACGCGATGCGGTCCATGCCGGCATGGCCGGCAAAACCAAACTGCTCATCAGTTACTGGAACAACCATTACGTGCATGTACCCATGGAAGCGTCTGCCGGGCGGCAGAAACGACTGGATCCCAACGGCCGGCTGTGGCAGTCGGTACTGGAGGCCACGGGTCAGGATGTGTACTTCGGCGGATAAGTCACTGCCGGATCAACGGTCCAGTTCCACAAACCGGTCATTTTTTATGGTGATCAGAAACAGCTCTTTACGGGCCGTGCCGTTGCTGTTGAAAAGCGTTTTGCCGGTGGCCCCTTCAAATATTCTTTCTTCCAGAAGGGCGTCTTTCAGATCCTGGCGGGAATTCACCAAAGGGTCCATGGCGGTTGAAATCAGGATCCGGGTCGTATCATAAAAAATGGCTTCCAGCAAACCGGGGGATTCGCCGTACAGGTTTGAAAAGCGCTGGGTGAACCGGACCGTGGCCGGCTTTTGGCTGTGTTCAAAATACCCGTCCGTGATAATGGTATTCTGGTTGTATCTTTTGGTTTGATCCAGCAGACTTGGGTGATGCCACAGATTGGTTCCCAGCAGCACCATACCCCGGGCGTCATGAAAAGCCAGTTGGGGAAGAATCATATTGATCCGGGATGCGGAATCCGGTATGAACAAAGCTTCGAACTCAAGAATGACGGAACCGGATGAATCCGATGGCTGGCTCAACCGTTTTATGAGTTTGCGGACGGGTTCCGTGAAATCATTGCTTTTGCCGTCATACGTCTGCATACCCACCACTTCAGCGCCATATTCGGCCGCAGCTTGTGAAAACAGTTTCATATAGCGCCTGCCATAAGGCTCATCCGGGTAAAGGATGGCGACCTTTTCCAGGCCCAGTGTTCTGAATACATATGCTGCCAGGGTCTGTACCTGCATCCCGGGAGTGATAAAATTGGAAAACAGATACTCTCCGGACAATGCAAAGTCTTGCTTCTGGGTCAGCGCAATCAGCGGGATTTTCAATTCCTGGGCACGGGCACCGGCCTCATCCGCAGCCAGAAGCGGGCCGATAATCCCGGCGACATTGGCTTGATCCAGCTCATCCACACATGCGGCAGCAATATCCGGATCCCCTTGAGTATCTTTGATGACAATATTGAATTTGCGGTTGTGGGCCTCAGCCAAATCCTGAATGGCCAGGTGAATGCCTTTCAACGCTTTCTGGCCGTAAATCGCATATTTGCCGGACAACGGCAGCAGACATCCGATGGTGTCTTTTTTAAACCGATCCTGCCGGATCCATGCCACCCATGCCTGTGCCTCCGGAACCCGGGAATGATCCGGCCAAAGATCCATAAACCGGGTCAATACGTCCACGGCTTTTGCATACTTCGTTTCCTGGGCAAGGATGACTCCCAGCCAGTATTGCAGCAAGGGTTCCGGTACCGCCAGATCCGGTGTTTCAATAAAAGTCTGAATCAAATCCGAGGGCATTTCGGCCAGTACCTGATCGATTCCGTTCATGATTCGATTTTTCTGCGGTGTTTCCGGATTCAGGGCCAGTGCCTGGTTATAGGCATGAAGCGCCGCTTCCAATTCACCGGATTGCATCAACGCGATGGCTTTGGTTTCCAGTGTTTCCACCCGGGCCGCAGTTTGCGCAGTCGGGCCAGGGGTTTGAATTTTTGTTGCGGACGGATCTTGAGATGATGTCCGGGACGGCTTATCAGCGCACCCCCACATCGCACTCATCAG